>RFMG01000076.1 GCA_009927835.1 Verrucomicrobiota bacterium
GGGGACTTTTCAGATAATCCCGAAAGCCGGTCACCGAGACTCGATCAATCAATTCCTTCCCCGCCGGCACATCCCCGAACCCTGCTCCAAATTTGAGATTTTCCCTCTTCCGCTCCCCTTCCGGCTTCTCCGTCAAAGCCAAAACGCGGGCAGCCAACTCCTTGCCCTTCAACCCCGCCAACAGGAGCCGACTCGGTTTCACCGGATCCCCCGCAGGATTGAAAGAAGGAACCACCAGTCCGACAATTCCCCTCTTTTCTGCCCTCGTTCCCAGCACTACGGCCAAGGCGTAGGCGTCCCGGGCCAACCTCTGCAGATTGTCGTTTACCCCCAGAGCCTCCCTCAAATGGCCAGGGAGGAACTCATCCGATGTCACGCTCTTCGGCACCGAGCCTTCATGAAACGAGGCAACGGCGACGGAAGGTGAATCTTCCTCTGCCAACTCGAGCCATCCCACCATCTCGACCGCCCCAGCACGCGCCGACTCGGGAACCTGCTCGTCCTCCATCTCGGCCAAGACCAACCGGAGAAAGTCAGCCGTCCGGATCTTTTCCAGATACGGCAATTTCAGGGAAACCAGCTCCGCCATCACCTTCCGGACCTTTTGCAAAGAATCCCGCATCATCCTTCCGGACGGCAGATCCAGATTCACCTCCATTGTTCCGTAAATCCGGACAAGCATATCGGAGACCTTTTGCGCGTGACCCGAAGCGGACTCCTCCTTCGGCTCCAATCCAATCTTTTCTGCCAACTTTTTTGCCCACTCGGCAGCAGGGTGTCCTTTGGGAGGATCCATCTTTTCCGGCACATGCTTCTCTGCATACGAGTCCAAAACCTCGGAAGCCTTCAACACGGTCCCCAAGCCATCCGGATGCCGGATCAGCAGGGCGGCCGACTCCCACGAAGGTGCCTCATCCGGTTTTCTCGAAACATAGTCCGCCACTGCCCGTAGAAAGCGGGCCACCCGACCCTCCCCCATCCTTCTCCCCTCCGCCCAGTGAGACTCCATCCCCTCCTCCCGAAGAGCCTCGCGGATTCCTGCCACCGCATTTTCATCCGCCACGGCCAGAGTTGCTCCAGGCCAGGTCTTCGCCATTTCGGCCAAACGCGTCGCCTGATCGGCCGATCGCACCACTGCGTGAATCTGACCACTCTCCAGCCCGGCTTTCCGTTTCGCCCAATATTCGGGACGCAACCGGCCAACCTCATCGAAACCTTCCTTCTCTTCTTCCGGCGCAAAGACGAGGACCTGCGGGGATTTTGTCAGCCGCTCCAACATTTTCATAAAGACGGGACGGATCTCGACCACTCCCGCCAGCACGACCTGAACCTGTTGGGGCGTTCCCTTCTCGGCCAAAACAGCCCTTCGTTCCGCCGGATCCATCCAACCGGCTTTCACCAATATCTTTCGGACCTCCCCAAAAACATCCTCCAACAGCTCCCACCGCTCGGGCTCCGTTTCCGGTGTCTCGGGCATCTTTTCCGACATCACCCGGGCGACCTCCGCAAAGCTCACTCCCTCCCCGCCCAACTCATTTCGCAGCGTCAATAATCGCTGGGCAAGCAACAGCTCGGGCTGACCACTTCGTCCCACCCCTTCGGGTGTCTGAAACAGTTTGGATTTTTTTTCCTGTGGGAGGCGACACAGGCCTCCATCCAGGCAAGTTTTTGGGTCAACTCCGGGGCTGCTGGGAGAAGTCCGGACGGTG
>RFMG01000211.1 GCA_009927835.1 Verrucomicrobiota bacterium
GCCCCACATCAGTTTCAGATTTGAACTTTGCTATCGGGGTCGGACCCCGCGCTTGGGGCAGAAGGTTTTGATTTCGCAGCGGGGGCAGTCCGGTTTTCGGGCGTTGCACCTTTTTCTCCCGTGGGAGATGAGGAGGTGGGAGGCAAGGGTCCAATCCTCTTTTGGAAGCAGCCGGACCAAGGCGGACTCCACCTTGACCGGGTCGTGATGCCGCGTCAGCCCCATCCTGCGGGATAGGCGGCCGACATGGGTGTCGACCACGACCCCTTCGGCCAGGTGGAAGGCGTTGCCCAGAACCACATTTGCGGTTTTACGGCCGACTCCCGCCAACCGGTGAAGAGCCTCCATGGTGCGGGGAACCTCTCCCCGATGATCGGCCACCAGGGAGGCGGCGCAGGAGCGCAGAGAGCGGGCTTTGGCGCGATAGAACCCGGTGGAGTGGATCATCCTCTCCAGCTCCGCCTGGGAGATGCAGGCGAGGGCGGCGGCGTTGGGGCAGCGGGCAAAGAGGGCGGGGGTGACCTGGTTCACCCGCTCATCGGTGCACTGGGCGGAAAGGATGGTGGCGATGAGGAGCTGGAGGGGAGTGGTGAAATGAAGCGCGCAGTGGGCGTCGGGATAGGTGCGCTTGAGGGTGCGGAAGATTTGGTTGGTCCTGCGCCGGAGGGCGGCGGAGGGTTTCACGGGGCGGGAGGGGCGGAGGCGGCAGGCAGGGACTGAAGGAGTTGGCTGGCCTCGGTGGCAACGGAGGAGGTGGGATATTTGGCCAGCAGGGAGGTGACCAGTTTCCGCGCGTCGTCGTTTTTCTGCTGGGTGCGGCGAATCTTGGCGGCACGGAGGAGGCCCTGGCCCGAGAGTTCGGGCAGGTTGTCGTAGTAGAGGTCGATTTTTTGGTAGTAGGAGACGGCCAGGTCGAGGGGGTCCAGCGGGGGTTTGCCGACCCCCTGATCCAGCTGGGGGGAGGTGAGTTTTTTGGAGGCGAGCGTTTCCAGGGTTTGGGCAAAGGCGAGCATCGATTTCGCCTTCATTTCATTCGAGGCGTTGGGGCTTTCGATGATCCCGATCCAAAGCTCGAAGGCGGCGGGATTTTTCTTGTTCCCGTCGTAGTTGCCGGCTTCGGCCAGGGCCTGGGCGCGGAGGAAGTTGGCCTCCTGGACCTTGTCGGACCACGGGTAGTCGCGGGTAAGTTCGGCAAAATATTTTTCCGCCTCGGATTTCCGGTTTGCCTGGAAATCGATCTGGCCGAGACCAAAAAGGGCGGCGGCCTGGGCGTGCTGGCGGGGATCTTTTGTGCCGACCTTGGCGGGAAACTCCTTGCGGATCCGTTCAAAGACGGGACGGGCCTCCTCCCCCTTTCCTGCGGCGAGCAGGGCTTGGGCAAAGCGTTGGAGATCCTTCCAATCGAGGGCGGCCTGGGTGGTCAGGGACTGTTTGTACGCCTCCTCGTAAAGGCGGAGGGCGAGGGTGGTTTGGCCGGCCTCGTAGGGGACGCTGGCTTGGGCGAAGAGGATTTGGGCAACGAGGGTGGGGCGATCGCTGGCCTGGCTGGCGAGGTCGCGGAAGGGTTGGAGACAATCCTCCACGGTGGCTTCCCCGGACTGGAGGCGGAGAAGGGAGAGGGTCACCAGTTTCGAGAGAACGGGAGACACCTTGGCGGAGGAGATTCCAAGAACCGATTGGCGGAGAAATTCGATGGCGCGTTGGATCGACTCTTTCCACTTCTTTTTCCCGTCGTCCGCCAGGGAGGCGTAGTTCCCCAGGGCTTTTGCGGAGGCCAGCTCCAGGTCGGAGGACTTTTCCAGGGCGGAGTAGGCGAGATCGGAGGTGGCGACGGGAGGGGGGGAGACTTTGGGATCGGGATAGAGTTCGCGGAACAGTTCGAAGGCCCTGCGATAGGCCTGGAGAGCCTGGCTTTCGTCCCGTTCCTCGGCGAAGAGCGCTCCGCGCGCGATATAGGCGGCGATATTGCGCGGATCTTTCGGGTAGGCGCGGAGCTGCTCCTCCTGGTTGGCGAGCATCAGGTCTTTTTTCTTCTCCTTGGCGTAGTGGCGCCAGATTCGTTCGTACGCATCCAGGCCGGCGGGGGAACCGGAGAGTTGCGTGGCGGTGGTTTTCCAGGCCGCGAGGGCCTCCTCCGTTTTTTTGTCCTCCAGCAGTGTGTCCCCGCGGGCGAGGAGGGCGTTTCCGAGGTTGGCAGATTTTGGATAGGTCGAGGCAAAGGTGGCGAAGGCGGCCGCCGCCTCGGGGAGTTTTTTGGAGGTGCGCAGGGCGTAGGCGAGGCGGAGGGAAGCATCCTCCTGAATGGCGGGGGAGTGGGCGGGGGTGGTGAGTTCGGTCAGCTGGGCCATGCCCTCGGGGATCTTCTTTTCCGCGATGAGGGCGCTGGCGTAGGCCAACTGGGTTTGCTCCAGGCTTTCCTGCGAGATTTTGCGTTTGCCGGCCTTCACATCGGCCAGGAAGGATCCGTAGTATTTAAGGGCTTCCGCGCCCTGGCCCGATTTTTGGTAGGCGGTGGCGATGTAGCGGGGGATTTCGTCCGCGTAGCGGGGATCGACCCCTTTTTCCTGTGCCGCTTTGAGCCGTTGGATGGCCTCCTGATATTGGGCGTCCTGCAGCAGGGCAAATCCGACGAGGTAATCGACGAGGGCGGCCACCCCTTTCTGGTCGGGAAAGGTTTTCTGGTATTTTTCGACAAGGCGATCGGCCTCCGAGGTCCGGCCCTGGAGGGCGTAGGTGAGGATGACCTGCTGCTCGGCGGAGGGGAGGATGTCCGGGGGGCCGTAGCGTGCGATCTGGCGGAACACGATGCGGGCCTCGTCGTACTCGCGGGATTGGAGAAAGGCCTGGCCGAGCTGGAAAAGGGCCTGGCCGGAGAGATCGGGCCGATTTTTAACATCCTCGATTTTCTGCTGGGCTTTTTGGATGCGGCGGAGCTTTTCCGGGGCGGGGGAGGCTTGGCCGGCGATCTGGGCGCGGAGCGGGGCGAGTTTGGCCTCCAGTTGGGAGACCAGCTCGTCGCGGCCAGGGATGGTGCGGAGGCGGGCGATGGCCTCGGGAAAGCGGCCCGCGGCGAGGTCGAGGTTGGCGAGCTGCAGGTTGGCCTCGAGGGCCAGGGCGGGTTCGGAGCCGTTGGCGATGCGGGAGTAGATCTGGCCCGCGCGGGCGAGGGCGGCCTCGCCATCCGCCTTTTTGAAATCGGCCAGGAGTTGGCGGGCCCGTTCGGCCTCCGCGTAGCCCTGGAGGTAATCGATATCCTCGCTGAACTCCTTTGCCTGATCGGCTTTGCGGGCGGCATCCAGCGTCTGGCTGGCCTCGGCAAAGGCTCCCAGCTGGATCTGGAGCCGGGCCTGGAGGAGGAGGATTTCGCCCAGGGATTTGGAGTCGGGAAACTCCTTGGGAAAGGCGGCGAGGAGAGGGAGGGTTTCCGTAATGAGCTTTTTACGGTCTGCCGATTTTTCCGGTGCGGCCCCCGCCTGGGACGCGAGGGATTGGAGAATGTAGTAGGAGGCCTCCTCTTTGACATCTTTCTCCTTGGCGACGGCTTGGAGCTTTCGGTAGGCGGCGACGGCGTCGGTCCACTTGCCCAGGTTGTACTGGGAGCGGGCGAGGAGGAGGTAGGCACTGGGCAGGTTGGGGGAGGTGGGGAAGGTTTGGATGTAGGATCCGGCCAGTTTGGCGGCTTCCTCGAAGCGTTTGTTGTCGTAGGCCTCGACGATTTTTTTGGTGGCCTCGGCAACATCCTCGGCAGGGAGGGAAACAGCGGGAAGGACGAGGGGGAGCAGACAGGGAAGGAGGAGCAGGAGGCGCATTCTGCAGGTCAGAATAGGGGGCGGGCGGGGAGTTCGGCGAGGAGAACGTGGGGGATTTTTCCCTTGCTCCCGAGAGGGGCCTTGGGGATGCTTTACGTATCGATGATTTGCACTTTGCCGATCCACCGCTTGCGGACTGTTTGACCTCCGGTCTCTGATGTTCTCCCGCTTTTCCCTTTGAAGTCGCCGATGGTTCAGCGACTGTCCCCATCCCCGGCTGCCTGATGCAAGAGCTACGGGCGAACCATCGGATCCGTGCCCGGGAGGTGTTCCTGGTGGACGCCTCGGGTCAAAAGCGGGGCGTCATGAATTTCAACGACGCGATGAACGCGGCCCGTTCGGCGGGGCTGGATCTGGTGGAGGTCAATGGCAACAGCAATCCCCCCGTCTGCAAGATCCTGGATTTCGGAAAGTACCGGTACGAGATGGACAAGCGGGAGAGGGAGGCCAAGAGGCACAATCTGGCGGCCAAGGTGAAGGAGATGAAGTTCCACGTGAACATCGATCCGCACGACTACGCGACCAAGATGCGGCAGACGGAGAATTTTCTCTGGAAAGGGATGAAGGTGAAGGTGGTGATGGCCTTCCGGGGCCGGGAAATGCAGCACCAGGACCTGGGACAGGCGCTGGTGGTGACCATCCGGGACGATTTGAAGCTGGTGGCCGTGGCGGATGCGAACCCGAAATTGATTGGCAGAAACATCACGATGATGTTAAATCCTCTTCCCGCCAAGAAGCGGGTGCGGCGCTGGACAACCGAGAAGGCCGAGGGGGCTGACGAGGACGAGGACAGCGAAACGGAGGTCTCCGAGACGGCTCAGGCCTCCCCCGTGAAAACCCCCACTCCGGCCCCCTCCCAAGGTTCCCATGCCTAAACCGATCTCACGCAGAAAGACGAAGAAGTCCGCCGCCAAGCGCTTCAAAGTGACGGGCAGCGGCAAGATTCTCTTCGGCAAGCCCGGGCGCCGCCATCTGGCCTCCAGCAAAAACCGGAAGCGGATGCGCCGTCTGGGCAAGATCGCCGTGTTGGACAAAACCGACATGGCCAGGATTCTGGAAAACCTGCCTTTCCGATAGGAGTTCCCCGTGCCCCGCGCCACCAATGCACCCGCCTCCCGTGAACGCCGCAAACGCGTAGTCGCCAGCGCCGCCGGATACCGCGGCCGCCGCAGCAAACTTTTCCGTTACGCCAAAGACGCCACGATGAAGGCGAAGTACTGGTCGTACCGCGACCGGAAGACCAAGAAACGGAATTTCAGAAATTTGTGGATCGCCCGGCTCAGCGCGGCCTGCAAGGCCCAGGGGATGAACTACAGCTCCTTTGCCGGCGCTTTGCGAAAGGCCGGGGTGGAGCTGGACCGGAAAGTTTTGGCCGATTTGGCGATCCACGAGCCGGCCGCCTTTGCGGCGGTGATCCAAGCCGCCCGCGGCTAAAAACCGGGACCCCCCGTGTCCCTTCCCTCCTCCCCGGATTTTGCGGGGATCCGCCAACAGGCCCTCAAGGAACTTTCCGCCGCCGCCGCCGATCCCGCCGCCCTGCAGGCGTGGCGCAACCGCTACCTCGGCCGCCAGGGGGAGACCCAAAAACTTCTCGATGCATTGAAATCCCTTCCCGCCGCTGAACGGCCCGCCGCAGGCAAGGCGGCCAACGATCTGCGGAAGTCACTCGAGGAGGCGTGGGCGGAACAGGGCGCGGGGGAGGCGGGGGAGACAACTGCGACCCCCGGAGTGGATCCCACCCTGCCGGGCAAACCGTATCCCTCGGGAGCCGTCCATGTCCTCACGCAAACGCTCGACCGCATCATCGACATCTTTCATCGGCTGGGTTTCGCCCTGGCCGACGGGCCGGAGATCGAGACGGAGCATCACAACTTCGACGCCCTCAACACCCATGCGGACCATCCGGCGCGGGATGAGGCGGACACTTTTTATCTGAATCTGCCCCCCGGTCCGCACGGGCGGTGGCTCCTGCGGACGCAGACCTCCACCGTGCAGATCCGTGTTTTGGAGAAGCGGAAGCCGCCGATCAAGATCATCGCCCCCGGCCGCTGCTACCGGCGGGACGAGGTGGATGCGACCCACGGGATTTTTTTTCATCAGGTCGAGGGATTGTGCGTGGGGGAGGAGATCGGGTTGCCCCATTTGAAGGGAGTGCTGGAATTTTTTTTCCGCGAGCTGATGGGGGAGGGGACGAAGGTGCGGTTGCGGCCCCACTACTTCCCGTTCACTGAGCCGAGTTTTGAGGTGGACTGCTCGATCCCTGGGAAAACGTTCCGTGGGAAAGAGTGGCTGGAGATCGCGGGATGCGGACTGGTGCATCCCAAGGTTTTGCGTGGGGTGGGGGTGGATCCCGAGAAGTTCAGCGGGTACGCGTTTGGTTTGGGGGTGGAGCGAATCGCCATGGTCCGGCACGGGATTCCCGATCTGAGACTGTTCTACGAGAACGATGTGAGATTTTTGAGGCAGTTTGCGGCGTTTGGCGCGGTGTGAGGGGAGGAAGGGATTGAGGGATGAAGGGATGAAGGGATTAAGGGGTTAGGGGGTTAAGGGGTTAAGGGATGAAGGGGTTAAGGGATGAAGGGGTTAAGGGATTAAGGGGTTAAGGGGTTAAGGGACTCAGGAGCCGCGGACGGATCGGATCAAGGCGGCCAACACCTTCTCACCTTCATCGATTTTCCCAATAAATCCGGAGTCCTCACCTTTCTCGAAGTAGCCGAGCCTCTCAGCCAAACTGGCTTGATAAGCCAACTCCCGTACTGAACCAAAAGCGATTTCCAGAAAACGGAGATACTCTGCTCGGCTATCCCGCGCACATCCTTCCACGATGTTGGA
>RFMG01000125.1 GCA_009927835.1 Verrucomicrobiota bacterium
AAAGCCCAGCCAAAAAAGTCCATACGTAGCGAGAATCGAAGCGAGTTTGTCGTGGGACGGGAAAAAAAGCGGAGCCAGGACCGGGCCAGATAGGCGAACACCATGAAGTCGAACCATTCGACCAAGGTCCCGACAGAATTGGCCGCCAGGGAAATCCACCGTTTGCGCTCGGGATCCATCCCTTGTGTTCCCACCTTCCGTCGGTTTCTGCAATGCGCATTTTGAAAGAAACTCGACCCCTTGCCAGCAGGGCACAGTCTGACGATTCATGCCCGATCCATCCGCTCATGCCTGGCTGATCGCCCTCGCCGCGGCCCTCTGCACCGGCCTCTCCAAATCCGGTTTTGGACCGTTCGGCCTGCTGGCCATCCTCCTCATGGCCGAGGTTCTTCCCGCGAGAGAATCCACCGGAGTTGTTCTTCCGCTTCTGATTTTTGCCGATGTCATGGCAGTTCGATCCTTCCACGAACACGCCTCATGGAAGGCGCTGCGCACTCTTCTCCCGGCGACCTGCATCGGCATCGTCACAGGCTGGTGGATTATGCCGAAAATCCCGGCTGAATTTTTCGGTCACACGTTGGGTTGGATCATCCTCGCCCTGATCGGAGTCATTGTTCTTCAGAGATCCCGTCCCCAGCTCCTGACCGCCGTCACGAGCCACCCTCTTCTGGGGATCGGCTGTGGCTGGGCTGCAGGCATCACCACCATGATCGCCAACGCCGCCGGGCCCATCACCGCATTTTACTTCCTATCCCAGCAGTACACCAAGATGGTCATGGTCGGCACGGGTGCCTGGTTCTATTTCGCCATCAATGTCGCCAAGCTGCCTTTCAGCTGGCAACTCGGCCTCCTGAATCCTAAATCACTCCTCCTCGATTTGATTCTCCTGCCGAGCGTTTTCCTTGGGTTTTGGATCGGCCGATCATTCCTGAAAAAAATTTCCCAGAACCTGTTTGAGTGGATCCTGATTCTGATGGCCTTCGGAGCCTCTTTGAGGATGATCTTGAAGTGACCCGAATTCTCTTGCCGTCGTCCCTGTTTTTTTTAGGGGCGCTGTTCCTCGCCTCCTGTGCTTCCGTCAGCGTCAAGGATGCGCATGAGATTTCCACCACGCCGGTCAAAATGCCGGAAAAGATCTATGTTCAAAAGTTTTCGATGGAGGGAGCCAAGGTGGAAATCGACAAACAAGGGAAGGAGCTTGAGGAGTATAAGCAGGCCGTTGTCGACCTGCTTCACACTCGATTGGTGGATCGGCTACCCGAAATCGCCCCTGTCGAGGAGTACAAGGGCGGTTCCTTGCCGACGGAAGGGT
>RFMG01000251.1 GCA_009927835.1 Verrucomicrobiota bacterium
TTTTTCCAGTTCCCGACTTTAAAAAGGCCGCTCAGAACGACAGCCTCGAGCACACCGTCAACTACTACGACCTCTGCCAACTCCTGCAGAAAACCGCGAAACAAAAAGAGCGTAAACTGATTGAAACGCTCGCTGCCGACCTCGCGCACTCCGCATTCGTTGTCTTCCCCATCCCCTGGATCGATCTGGAGTTGAAGAAATTCATTCTCCCCGAGACCCGCCACATCTCCTTTCAGGCCCGCTTTGTCCGCCCTAGGTCAAAAATCCCCCTTCGGTAACCAGATTTTCCCTCTCCCCCAAAACCCCGACCCGTGATAGGGTTTCGAATCTGCCGCACCGTTAGCTTAGTGGTAGAGCGCCACCTTGACACGGTGGAGGTCAGAGGTTCAAGTCCTCTACGGTGCACGGTTTCAACCTCCCTCATCGGACTCCTCGTCTGTGAAAATCATCCGTCTTACCGACCCCCAAGGCCGGATCACCCATGCGGAACTTCAAGGAGACGGGACGGCCCTGGAGTTGAAAGGAGATCTTTGGAACGGCTTCCAACCGACCGGTAAAAAAGCCGTTGTCGCGAAACTCCTTGCTCCTTTGGCTCCGACTCAGATCCTTGCCATTGGACTCAACTACCGCCGGCATGCGACGGAAATGGGCTCCCCCTTTCCCGAATACCCCGTTCTTTTCACCAAAAGCATCTCCTCTCTCCAGAATCCGGGAGATCCCATTCAGCTCCCTCGTCATCTTCAGAGCGACAAGGTCGATTACGAATGCGAACTCGCCGTGGTCATCGGACGGGATTGTAAAAATGTCTCCGCATCCAAAGCTTTCGACTATGTGGCGGGCTACACCTGCGCCAATGATGTCAGTGCCCGCGACTGGCAGAAACACGCAGGCGGTGGCCAATGGTGCCGTGGGAAAACCTTCGATACTTTCTGCCCCCTCGGTCCCTGTCTCGTCACGCCCGACGAAATCCCCGACCCCCAAAATCTCGGGATTCGGACCCTTCTGAACGGCAAAGCCGTCCAAGACTGGAGCACGAACGACATGATTTTCACTGTCGCCCAAATCATCGAATTCCTGAGTGGCAGCACCACCCTGCCCGCCGGAACGGTTATCCTGACCGGCACACCCCACGGAGTTGGCATGGCCAGCACTCCTCCCCGCTGGCTCCGTCCAGGGGATCAGGTCACCATCGAAATTGAAAAGATCGGCTCGCTGACCAATCCCGTCGCTGAGGAGTTAACCTCCTAACGCAGGAATCCGTCAGCCAACCCCCCGTCCACGTGGATCACCTGACCTGTCGTTCGCGGGAAACGCTTGGCACTCAGCAATAGAAAAGCTGCCTCCGCCTGATCCGCGGGAGTGATGGGAGACTGGGTCAGCGTCCGCTTGGCGTAAAACTCCGCCAATCGCGTCCGAAGTTCCTCATCCCCCTCCTTTTCGGAAAAAGGGATTTTGTACTTGGCCAGTGAGGCCATCACCCGATCCCGGGGAAACATCGCGCTTCCCTGAACCACCGTCGCCGGGGCCACCGCATTCACTCGGACCAGCGGCGAAAGCTCGATCGCCAACTCCCGCACCAGATGATTGGCCGCTGCCTTGCTCGTGTCGTAAGCCAAACTTCCCTTCTTGGCCACCACGGCATTAACGCTAGTCGTCAGAACCAGACTTGCCGTCAGCCCCTGGGCCTTGAATATCTTGTTCGCTTCATCCGCCACCACATAGGAACCGGTCACATTGATGGCAAAGGTTTGCGCCCACTTCTCATCAGGAATTCTTCCCTCGAGGTCGGGGGGAACAAAGATTCCCGCCGTCACGACGACTCCGTCGATTCCACCGTAGGCATACACCGCCTGCCCCAGCATCTCGGACACACTTTTTCGATCGACGATGTTGGCCCCTAGCCCAATCGCCGGT
>RFMG01000033.1 GCA_009927835.1 Verrucomicrobiota bacterium
TCCTCTACGCACCTGCCCCAAAATCCGCTCCACCACCGCCCGCACGTTCCGATCCGGCAACGCCCTGCGCGACAGCTGTTCCAGCGCCCACTTTGCATTCACCCTTCCACGCGCATCCAGGATCTTCATCCCTACTCCCACTCGATCGTCGCAGGCGGCTTGGAGCTGACATCCAGCACCACCCGGTTGACCCCTTTGACCTCGTTGCAGATCCGGTTCGAGATCCGGCCCAGAAGATCCCCGGGCAACCGCACCCAATCCGCGGTCATCCCGTCCCTGCTCTCGACGGCACGGATCGCCACCGCGTTGTCATACGTTCGTTCATCCCCCATCACCCCCACACTACGACACGGCAACAGAACGGCAAAACTCTGCCAAATCCGGTAGTACCAGCCGGAAGCCTTCATCTCCTCCACCACGATCGCATCCGCTTCCCGCAGGATCGCCAGTTTCCTCTCCTCAATTGCTCCCAAACACCTCACCGCCAACCCGGGCCCCGGGAACGGCTGCCTCCACACCATCTCCTTCGGCAACCCAAGGACCGCGCCCACCTTTCTCACCTCATCCTTGAAAAGTTGCCGGAGCGGCTCGACCAGCCCCAGCTTCATCCTCTTGGGCAATCCCCCGACATTGTGGTGACTTTTGATCAGGGAGGCGGGATTCCCCGCAATCGGCACGCTCTCGATCACATCCGGATACAACGTCCCCTGGGCCAAAAACTGGGCTCCCCGACCCACCTTCCTCGACGCCTCATTGAAGACATGAATGAATTCCCGTCCGATGATCTTTCGCTTCTTCTCCGGATCCGCCACCCCGCGGAGTCTCCGCAGAAATCTCCTCCTCGCATCAATCACCGTGAGATTGAAATGGCGGTGTTTTCCAAAAATCCGCTTCACGCTTTCCACCTCCCCTTTCCGAAGCAGGCCATTGTCCACAAAGATGCAGCGAAGCCGGCTTCCGATCGCCCGATGCAGCAGCGCCGCCGCCACGCTGGAGTCCACCCCGCCGCTCAATCCCAGGATCACCCGCCCGTTTCCGACCTGTTGCCGCACATCCGCAACCGCCCGCTTGAGGAACGAGCCCATCGTCCACGTGCCCCGACATCCACAGATCTTTTTCAAAAAATTGCCAAGAATTTTTTGCCCTTTCGGCGTGTGGGAAACCTCGGGGTGAAATTGCAGCCCGTAAATCTCCCCCTTTCGGACCACCGCATACGGACTGTTCTCCGTCGTCGCGACGGGCTGAAACCCCTTGGGCAGGCGCGTCACCCGGTCCCCGTGACTGTTCCAGATCTCCAGCTTCCCTGGAAGTTGATCCAGCAGAGGGCAGGCTCGCCTCCTGCGCAAGGTTCCCCGGCCATACTCCCGTCTCGCTCCCCGGGCCACCTCCCCTCCGAACTCCTTCACCAAAAGCTGCATTCCGTAGCAGATTCCCAGGAGGGGAATTCCCAGATGAAAGATTTTGCGATCCATCCTCGGGGCTTTCGGGCTGTACACACTGGCGGGTCCCCCGCTGAGAATAATTCCCTTGGGTCGAAGGTCTTTCACCTCTTTCGCGGAAATGGTGTGCGGAACGATTTCCGAGTAGACGTGAGCCTCCCGAATCCGGCGGGCAATGACCTGGGTGTACTGCGAGCCGAAATCCAAAATCAGAATCCCGTCGACGCCACCCTTGGGGGAACTGAAACTTCTTGCCTTCAAGAGCACTACTTCACCGATTCGGCCAAGATCGTCAAGCCGGACCGAGGAGGTATTCACAGAGCACCTGAAACTTCCTGTGGGGCGGCCTAAAGCCTTCGAAGTACTGCGCAGCAGGACGTAGTAGGCTCAGGCCGCCAAATTCGA
>RFMG01000072.1 GCA_009927835.1 Verrucomicrobiota bacterium
TCGGCTTTTGGAACATAAGCTTTCCAAAAAGCCCCTTCCTCCCAAGCCGTGAGGGAATTCCAGCAGAAATCTTATCCAGCCATGTGAGTTGCGGATAATTCCCTGAAAAATAGATTGTGTTTCAATGATTCCTTCTCGACCTTTCGCCCCTCCGAACTAAAAGTAAGAAATATGCGAGGTGAATTGCCTTCCAGGGGGGATGATGTTCTATCTCTGGCCCCTGTATGGGCAGTAGTGAGAAAGGAGAGGCGATGGTTGCTGGTGGGTTTGGTCGGGCTGCTCCTGAGTCGGGGGTTGGTGGGCTCGGTCTGGTTTTTGACCCCCAAGACAGAGGTCTGCTCGATCGATCTGTCCCTCGGGTTTCAAGGGGCGCAGGATGGCCTGTATCCGAATGGCCTTCCCTTCAGCGCCGAGGAGTTGCTCGACCCCGCGGTCCTGCAGGTGGTCTACGGGCGTCACAATCTCCAACAGTGGATCGAGTTTCCCGCCTTCGAATCATCCCTCTCCATCAGCCAGTCCTCCGATGACTTGCGGGGCATTGTCCGCGAATATTCTTCGCGCTTGAACGACAGCAAGCTTGCCGGCCCCGATCGGCAGGCTTTGGAGCAGGAATATCGTAGCCGTTTGCGCAGTGCCTCCTCCACGTTATTCAGGCTGGCCTGGTTCGATGCCGGCCGCTCTCCCAAGGTTCCCCTCGATGTGAAAGCCAAGGTCCTGGCGGACATCCCGGCCGTCTGGGCGGAGCAGGCGGTTCGCGGCAAGCAAATCTACCTTTTTTCCTCTCTTGTGCCGGGTTTGAATTCTGGATCCGAAACAGAGGGGCAAACGGCGATCGAGCAGTATGCCGCCCTCCAGAGCCGTGCCCGGGCCTTGGAGGATGGATTGGCCTCGGTGGAAAAGCTGCCCGGCGCCACGTTGGTGGCCTTGCCGGACGGGACCACCGTGATCGATCTCAAGCTCCGGCTCCGCGCTTTTGTGGAGCAGACCTTGCCCTCGATCCAGGAGAGCCTGCTCAATCGTGCTGGCACGAACCGGGAGATCATGAAATTGGCCCAAGCCTTGGAGCTTCAGCTCAAGTTTCGCGAAAACCGGTCCCAGGCTTCCCAGGACCGCCTGACGGCCATGGTGGAAACGTACCGTGATTTTCTCGCCGGGCGTCCCGGGGCCGCTGGAATCACCGAAACGGGCGATCCGGCTGTTTCCTCTGGCGGGCGGTTTGACGAAACTTTTTTCAACCGTCTTCTTGGGGCTTGGCTCAAACCGGGGCGGATCGGGACTACCTGAAAAAAATGCTGGTGGAAATT
>RFMG01000032.1 GCA_009927835.1 Verrucomicrobiota bacterium
GCCCTCGCCGCCGCTGAAACAGCCGATTCCTCCCTCCCGCTGGGCGGAATCCCGATCGCCCTCAAAGACAACCTCAACGCTCTGGGCGATCCCTGCACCTGCTCCTCCAAAATCCTGGAAGGGTACCGGGCTCCCTACGATGCCACCGCAGTAGCCCGACTCCGCCACGCGGGCGCCATCTTCCTCGGACGAACCAACATGGACGAGTTCGCCATGGGTTCCTCTACAGAAAATTCCGCCCTCGGCATCACCCGCAATCCGTGGGATCCGACCCGGATTCCTGGAGGCTCCTCCGGCGGTTCCGCCGCAGCGGTGGCAGGACGCCTCGCAATTGCCGCTCTCGGCTCCGACACCGGCGGATCGATCCGACAGCCCGCCGCCCTTTGCGGCTGCGTCGGACTCAAACCCACCTACGGACGAATCTCCCGATATGGTCTTGTCGCCTTCGCCTCTTCCCTCGATCAGATCGGACCTCTCACCCGCACGGTGGAAGATTCGGCGATTCTTCTCTCCGCTCTCGCGGGACACGACCCGCACGACAACACCACCGACCCTCGCCAACCGGAAACTTTCCTGGCGAAGCCCACCGGTTCGGTGAAAGGGCTGCGAATCGGACTGCCCAAGGAGTATTTCCTGCCCGGAATGGATGCAGAAACCGAGGCCTCGATCCGAACCGCCGCTCACTGGTTTGAAAAAAATGGGGCCACGCTGGTGGATGTTTCCCTGCCCCACACCTCGGCCGCGATCGCGGTATACTATATCCTCGCGACGGCGGAGGCTTCGGCCAATCTCGCCCGCTTTGACGGGGTCCGTTATGGCCGGCGGGCCGTGGATCCGAAGGATCTTCTGGATCTTTATCAGCGGACGCGATCGGACGGATTCGGACCGGAGGTGAAGCGCCGGATCATTCTCGGCACCTTTGTGCTCAGCCAAGGCTATGCGGACGCCTACTACCGCAAGGCGCAGAAGGTGCGGGGTCTGTTGCGTCAGGATTTTGAATCGGCATTCACAAAGTGTGATCTGCTGCTGACCCCGACGAGTCCCGAACCCGCCTTCCCCCTGGGGGAACGGACACAGGATCCTCTGAAAATGTATCTGGCCGATGTCTTCACCATCTCCACCAATCTCGCAGGCAACGGCGCGATCTCCCTGCCGTGCGGTTTCACAAAATCGAATCTGCCGATCGGTCTGCAGCTGATCGGTCCCCGATTCGGCGAAGAAAAAATGCTGCAGGCGGCGCATGCGTATGAGCAGGCGCACGATTTCTGGAAACGGATGCCACCAGTATGAGCACCTCTGCAAATTGGGAAGCGGTGATCGGTTTGGAGGTGCACGTGCAACTCCACACGCAGACGAAGATGTTTTGTGGTTGTATCAATCAGTACGGAGGCGCGGCCAACAGTCAGGTCTGTCCGGTGTG
>RFMG01000071.1 GCA_009927835.1 Verrucomicrobiota bacterium
GATTAAGATTAGGATTAAGTGATTACAAAATACTGATAGTGATTACAAAATACTGATCTGCATGCAGTTAGCCACTTGCTGTTAGCAGTAAGCCCAAATTCACCGCCTCCCGCAACTGCTGACTAAAGTTAGGCTCCGACAAGACCGGCGGGTTCCACTTGGAGTCTTTCCAGACTTCCCTTCGCAACCCGCTTGGAAAGGTGTAACATTTCCATACCTACCACCTTGCCGTTGGCACCATAATCCAAGATCACCCCGGGGGCGATTTCACGGCTGTCCTCAGCCGGAGCATCGTCCAGGTTCAGGTACAGGGCATCGGCAGCTTGATCCACGGTAAGTTTCATGTTCTTTTCTCCGCGAGCCGATCCAGATGGGCGGTGATGACCCGCCTGGGCAACTCTTTGGAGACGATAACCCTGAGGCAGCGGTTGGCAAGGGCTGGAATTCGTCCCCAGATTTGCTCGAGTTCTGAGTCCACGGGATCTGGCTCACTCCGCTCAGGGTTTTTCAAGGCTTGTTCCACCATTACTTTGGTTAAGCGCCGCTTTTCCATTCGAGCCAAAGCATGTTTCGTAAATATAAGCTCTTCATTTTGTTTTTTCATCTTCCCTGAAATCATGGCCTCCGACTAGAGACTACGGACAACTGACCCCCGTCCTTAGCGCTGACGCGCTGGAAATAGGATATGGAAGATAGAAGATAGGGGGGAACCAATCCCAAATCCGCCTTTCGAAATTCGAAATTTCTTCAACCTAAACTTAAACTAACATCCACGCGCGATAGCGCGCCTCTGCCCACCGCTAACTGCTTGCCGCCTACTAAGCTAGTTGGCTGTTAGCTGTTTGCAGTTGGCCCAATCCTCAGCACCCAGTACTCCGCACTCAGCACGACCAAAGCAAAGCCAAGGTTTTTAAAAGGCCAACGGTATCGCCAAAGCCAAAGTCTCTAAGCGGCCAACGCCAAGGTTTTTCCTCCGTCCTCAGCCCACCGCTTACTGCTTACTGAGCCTGTTGGCCGTTAGCTCAGTTATCTCTCCTCACCCTTTGGTCTTCCCAAGAAGGGGGAGCCGATCAAGTAATGCCCTTAGAGCGTAAGCGGAGATCCGTTTCTTTCCTTGCCTTAAGGATTCGATTTCTGATTTCTTCAAGCGAACGGAAACCGATAAGGTAGTGGGCTTCGTTGGCGGTAAGGGCCTCTGGCGCAACGTGGATTTGGTCTTGCAGGTTTTTTCCATAACGATCTTTCAGTAATTTGACCTTTTTTAGACAGGGAATCAACTCCTTTGACCTCCC
>RFMG01000031.1 GCA_009927835.1 Verrucomicrobiota bacterium
GCCAGCCAACGACTGGGAAGTGCCGCTGCGGTTATACAACTCGATGTAATCTTGGTTGTAGGTCGCCCCTGTGTTCCCTCCCCTCCGTAGACCTGACTGATCAGGACCGGCGTGACCGGAGGCGGTCCCAAAAGAAAGGTGGCGCTCACAGTTCCCAAACTATTCGTCCCGCTGCTCAGGCTGAGCACCGCGTTGAAGGTGCTTCCCAACGCTCCGGATGCGCTGAAGGTGAAATTGTTCGACACCGCGCTTCCCCCCGCGGTCAAAGTTCCGTAGTTGGCGGTATTGGTCGGGCCCGGGGTCACTCCATTGGTGGGCAGCAGCGTGGCCGTCACGTTCGAGGCGTTCAAATTCCCCACATTCTGCAAACCAAAGGCCACCGTCACCGTCTCGCCGGGATCAATCGCGTTGTTGGTCGGGCTGTTTCCTTCCGCCACCAAGGTGGTCCCGCTCAGAACCACCGCCGCCGCATCCACCTGCTTGAAATTATAGGCCACCAGAGCGAAATCCTGATCGATCGTCGTTCCATAGTTGGGCACTCCGTCCGAGTTGATGTTGGTCCCGGCCACGGTGATGGTGACTGTGCCCGTCGTTCCCGCCGGCAGGAAAACACTCTCCACGTTGTTCCGGGCGTCCGCCGTTCCGCCGGGGATGGAGACTCCCTTGCTGAAATTGTTTCCCCGGTACGCCGTGCCGTTGACCGTCACCGTCAGGTCCAGGTTGTTCTTGTAGGCGTTGCCCGTGGTGGAACCCGGGGCATCCGTCCACGCCACCGTGATGCGAACCGGTTTGGTGCTGCTGTCGATGGTGCCCGTCCAGCTCCGCGACTGTCCCGACCCGGTGAAGATGTCCGCCGTCAGTTGGTCCCGCAAGAAACGCGACGTGCCGTCAAACGATGTGTCGAGGTTGACCATCCCCATTCCCTGGTTGTTGGAATAGAGATTGTCGTTGGCATACGTCCCGTTGAGGTACCGCGCGGCATTCATCATGTACCCCTTCAACATCGCCGGACTGGGGGCACCCCACCCTTGATTCACAAAGTACTGGTAAACCAACGCCGCCGCGCCAGCCACCCCAGGAGTCGAATGGCTGGTTCCAGAGGAGGCGGTGTAAAACTGCTGGCCGGCGGATGGAAAATAGATGCTGCTCACCCCACCGCTGACCCCGGATCCGTCGAAGATGGCCAGCTTGGTGCCGGTTCCGCTCATGGTCTTGGTGGCCTGGGGAACTCCGCCGGAAACGTGGGTGCCCGGCGCCACGATGTCCGGCTTGGCCCGACTGTCGGAGCATGGTCCCCGGCTCGAAAAATCTATGACGTCATTGGCGCTGTCCGCCCCGGTATCGGCCACCCCGCTGCTGTCGGCCCCGCCAAACGGTTGCACATTCTCCGCCGCACCGGCTGTGATCACGTTCTTCGCCGTCCCGGGCGAACCGACGGTCTTGGTTCCCGGTCCCGCATTGCCCGCCGCGAAGACAAATGTCATCTGCTGGTTGCCGGCCACCGGTACCGCCGAGCCGGTGGGCTGCGCATCCCGCACCAGCGCATCGTAACTTTGGGCATCCACATCATAGGCGCCGGCCGTGTCCGCCCCCCAGGAGTTGGAACTGATGCGGACCCCGTCCCGGAATGCCCGTGAAGCCAGGTTGGGATAGTTGGGAGAAGTGAAATTGCTCGTGTCAAAAATGATCGACCCCCCCACTTTCACATACGGGCAAATTCCCGTGCCGAAATGATAGCCCGACGAATCCACGTGGGTAGAGCCACTGAGATTCACCTGCCCCGCAATGATGTGAGCGTTAAGATTTCCGTGCCCGTCCTGCGCCGAGGTTACGCTGCCCGAGTTGGCGGTTCCCTCCAATCGTGTGTACACCACCCGCGACGGGCTATTGTTGGAAATCGTCCCATTCATATAAAGGGCAAAATGGTTCACATTGACCGTACCGTTATCGATCGGCGAATCGGTCACATCCACCACCAGTCCCGAGGTATCGAACTGGCCCTGAGTGAAACCCTTGGAGGCCAACCAGGCCAAGTAGCCCGACCCCAATACCGGCACGTTTCCGCTCAGCTGCCCCGCCATAATCATCGCCTGCCGCTCGCACATCATCTTGGGCGTGGCGTAGGGGGCGATCGAAATGATGTCCGGCTGCTCCGCCAGTTGGGCGATCTGCGCCGGCGGCAACCGGGTGATGATGTTGTAATACTTGCCCATCGGCCCCTCCTTCACCGTGGAGGACAGCTGGAGCGTTTTGATCTTCTTCAGGGTCTCCTCATTGGCCTGGGGATGCAGCACCATCTGGATGGCGAAAAGTTCGGGCTCCGACCGCTTGGCCGCGCTCACCCCATCCTCCGCCACCGCATTCGGCTGGATCTTGTCCTGCGGCCGGTAGGTTCCCTCCCAGCGGACATAATTCTTGTCCGCCATCCTTTTCTGCATCGCGCTCAGGACCTTCCAGTCCCCGTACACCAGGTAGGCGTTCTCCGGAATATAATCGACGATTTCCACTCCCAGCCGCTTCAGCTCTTCCATCCAACCCGCCTGCACCGGCCCGTTCCACTGGATCAACTGCATCCGTTTGCCGGGAAAATAAGCCAAGGGCTGACGCCGGGCCTTGGTCGCGGGCAGATCCGTGTTGATCGGCCCCGCATTCAGGTAAATCACGTTTGGCAAAGACGGTTCCCCAGAGGTCACGGCATTGGTCGCCGCCACCGACGTCGTGACCATCGCCGGTGCAGCACCCGATCCAGGCGCTCCACCGGAAACGGAGCTTTGGGTGGCAACGGAGGCTACCGCGGGGCTGTTGGCCGCATCATGCGTCTGGGCTTTTTTCACCGAGGCGATCTTTTGATCACCCCCGCGAGTCATCAAAAATAGGCCGACTCCCAAAAGGGCTAGAAA
>RFMG01000212.1 GCA_009927835.1 Verrucomicrobiota bacterium
ACGGTGGCGGCGAGGCAAACGAGGACGGCGGGGAGGTTGAAGAGGGCTCCGCTCTGGGTCCAGACGCCGTGGTTGAAGACCAGGGGTGAGGAGCAGAGGGCGGGAGGAATGTGGATGCCGAAGTTGTGGAGAAACTTGACGGCGTAGCCGGACCAGCCGACGGCGACGGTGGCGGAGGCGAACAGGTATTCCAAAATCAGGTCCCAGCCAATGATCCACGCGAGGAATTCGCCCAGGCTGGCGTAGGCGTAGGTGTAGGCGCTGCCGGCGGTGGGGATCATGGAGGCGTATTCGGCATAGCAGAGGCCGGCGAACAGACAGCCGATGCCCGAGATGGTGAAGGAGAGAACGAGGGCGGGTCCGGTGTGGTTTGCGGCCGTGGTTCCGGTGAGGACGAAGATTCCGGTGCCGATGATGGCGCCGATGCCGAGGAAGGTGAGTTGCCACGGGCCGAGGGCTTTGACGAAGCCGGTCTCGTGTTTGGCCTCGTGTTGGAGGTGATCGATCTGTTTGGTTCGAAAGAGGGTTTGGAAAAGAGCCATGGCGGTCGAGGAGCTTAGGATTGAATCGGCCGGGATAGCAAACGTTCGGGGGCAGAGTTGTGGATAAGAGGCGGAGGGCCGGTTATTTGGGCTCCTCCGTGCAGGGACGGACTGAGATATCGGCACCCGGGACAATTTCGCCCACCGACTGTTGGAGTTTGTGAATCCGCTTTTGAACCTCGCCCATGAGGAGAAGGGGATCAAACTGAAGGAAGATTTCGACGTAAATGTGCGGACCGGAGCGGCGGGTGCGGATTTTATGGAGGCGATCGTAGTCGTCCAACTGCAGGACTAGTTGGCGAAGGATACGGAGTTGGGTGGTCTCCTCCAGCGTGGCGTCGAGAAGATCGTTGACGGATGAGGAGGTCATGGCCCAAGCGGCGTGGAGCATGAATAGGACCCCGACGAGTGAGGCAAGGGGATCAAGGTACCAGCTCCATGGCTGATGCCGAAAGACGTACGCAAGAAGGAGAGCGACACCCATGGCCGCGTCGAAGCTGGCTTTGGAGAACCAGAGCCGCGCCTGGGACTCCATTATGGCCGAGGGTTGCTGTTGGCAGACGCGCCGGGTGCGAAAATAGATCCTGTAGCCGATGAAGGTGTAGAGGGCAAAGATGCAAATTCCGGGGATCGTTCCCTCGGCCATCTGCGGATCGGCGAGGTGATGGGCGGAGCGCCAGGTGATCCAAAGGGCCGACCCGAGCATGACCAGGCCGATCGAGAGGCTGACGAGATTTTCCAGTTTACCGATTCCGTAGGTGAAGTGGTGGTTGGGGGATCGTCGAACGGCGCGTATGGTCAGAAAAGCGGCAAGAATGGAGAGGAGATCGGTGGACTCCTTCAGCAGATCGCTGAGAATCGTGAGGGAGTTGGAGAGGTAGGCAGCGGTGCCCATGAGAGCGACATCGAGCAGGCAGAAGGAGAGTGCAATCTGGAGGCTGCGTTCGCGTGTTCCGGGGGAGGTGGAGGGGGTCATGGGCGAGGCTGGCAGAAAGGGAGAAAGTGGTTTAGAAGCAGGGGGTGAAGTTCGATGGATCCGATTGGAAACGAATTTTCCCGAGGGAGAAAAAAAAGATTTTTCGAAAAGGGGAGATCATGTTGGTGGAAGGGGGTTCGGCCCGCGAGATGTTGGTTATTTTATCGGGAAAGGCGAGAGTGGAGAAGCGGATTCGGGGCAGGGATCCCCTCGTGCTGGCCCGGTTGGGAAGAGGGGAGATTTTGGGCGAGCTTTCCATTTTGACCGGCCGACGGAGGTCGGCCTCGGTGGTGGCGGAGGGGTCGGTGACCGCTTTGATTGTACCGGCCGTACAAGTGAGAAGGCTTTTGGGTCCGGGAGGCGGGGCAAGGGGGAAGTTTCAGCGTCAACTGATGGAGTCGTTGGCACAGAGATTGGTGCGATTGCTGGAGCAGTTGCCGATGTATCAGGGAATCTGGCGGGAGCCGAGCACAGCGGCGGGCGTGCGATCGGCCTTGGAGAGGATGTACGCAGGGTGGGCGGTGTAGGGTTTTTGGGGAGAAGGACGAAGGCTTGGCGGGTGGTTTGAGGCGGGTAATTTAGGTGGATGGCCATCCGCGCGGCTGAAGCTGCTGTTTGTTCGCCCCGACAGGGAGAAGTTGAAATGACGGAACGTTTGGGTCGTGTGATGTTGCGGGCGCGGTTGGTGGAGGAGAAGTTGGGAAGCCTCTATCGGGCAGGAAGGATCGTGGGCGGTGTTTATTTGGGAAGGGGACAGGAGGCTTTGAGTGGGGCGGGAGGGGCGTTGTTGAGGAAGGGGGATGTGTTTGCGCCCTTGATCCGGGATATGGCGGGCAGGTTGGCGTTTGGGGAACCGATGGTGGATGTTTTGAGGGCTTATCTGGGGTCGAGGCTAGGGCCGATGAGAGGGAGGGACGGAAATATTCACCGCGGCGATCTTTCCCGGGGAATTTTACCCATGATCAGCCATCTGGGCGCGATGGTCTCGACGGTGGCGGGCGTTTTAATGGCCAAGCGGATGAAAGGGGAAAAAGGGAGAGTGGGGTTAACCTGTGCGGGGGACGGTGCGACTTCGACTGGATCATTTCACGAGGGGCTGAATCTGGCTGCGGTGGAGCGATTACCGCTGGTGCTGGTCGTGGCGGACAACGGGTACGCTTACTCCACCCCCAGGGAGAGGCAGTTTGCGTGTGAGGAGCTGGTGGATCGGGCGAAGGGATATGGTGTCGAGGGGTATGGAGTCGATGGCACGGATCCCCAAGCTTGTTGGAACATCATCCGGAGAGCGGTGGAGCGAGCCAGGGAGGGAGCGGGACCGCAGCTGGTCGTGGGCAAGTTGCTAAGGTTGTGCGGGCACGGGGAGCACGATGATGGTTCGTATGTGCATAAAAAAATGAAGAGTTCGGTCAGGGGTCGGGATTGCCTTCTCGTGATGGAGGAGTGGATGACAAAGAGGAGGCAGGCTGGGGTTTGGCAGGGTTGGCGGGACGAGGCGCAACGGGAAGTGGAGGATGCGGTGGCGAAGGTTTCTGCAGAGCCGGTCCCGGATCCCTTTGAGGAGGATTGGCGTGCGACCCAATCGGGCGGGATGGGGGAAGCGCAAGGGGCATCGTGAGTGTGACGTATCTGGATGCCATCCGCAGTGCGCAGGAGAAGGCGTTGCGGGATGATCCACGGGTTTTTATTTATGGGCAGGATGTCGGTGGGTTCGGGGGTGCTTTCAAGGCGACGAAGAATCTGGCCGAGAAGTTTCCCGGGAGGGTGATCGACTCTCCGATTTCGGAGGATGCGATGGTGGGGATGGCGGTGGGCGCCGCGATCGAGGGGATGAGGCCGATTGTGGAGATGCAGTTTGCAGACTTTTCCACGGTTGGACTGAATCAGATGCTCAACCATGCGGCAACGACCTTTTGGAGGACAGGCAAGCCGTGTCCGATGGTGTTGCGGTTGCCGTCGGGTGGGACGCCGGGAAGCGGGCCTTTTCACAGTCAATCGATGGAGGCGATCTATTCCCACTACCCGGGGATCGTGGTGATGACACCTGCGACCGTTGAAGATGCCTATACCATGCTGTTGGAGGCGGTGGAGATGCCCGATCCGGTCGTTTTTTGCGAGCACAAGCTGCTTTACTACCATCTGAAGTCGGAAGCGTTGCCAGAAAGCGCGGTTCCTGCCTTTCGGGCTCAGGTCGTGCGGGCGGGGCGGGATATCACCTGCGTCACCTACAGTGCGATGGTGCACGAGGCGGTGGCGGCGGCTGGGGAGTTGGCAGAGGAGGGGTATGAGGTGGAGGTGGTGGATTTGCGAACGGTGAAGCCCCTGGATACGGACACGATTTTGGCAAGTGTTGCCAGGACGGGGAGGTTGCTTGCGGTGGGGGAGTCGTGGCCGTGGGGAGG
Organism: Verrucomicrobiota bacterium; assembly: GCA_009927835.1. GTDB lineage: Bacteria > Verrucomicrobiota > Verrucomicrobiia > Methylacidiphilales > Verrucolacustridaceae > Verrucolacustris. Next base: position 3,918 of record RFMG01000212.1, read on the forward strand.
GGCCTCAGCCGAGGTGGTGGCGCGCGTGGCCTCGGACGGTTTCGAGCTCCTGGACGCCCCGCCCCAACGGCTGAATGCAAAAGATACTCCGATTCCTTATCATCCGAATCTTTGGGCCGCCCATCGGCCGACGGCGATCCGGATTGCGGCGGGTTTACGGGAGGTATTGAGGTATTGATTTCAGGATTGGAACTGGAGGCAGTACCAGCGACCGATTCGGCCTCGGCGTTGAAGTTTCCAGCCCAGTTTACGGGATGTCCGGAGAATAGTGTTTTCCTGGCCTTGGAGAATTCCGGATAGAACGAGTCTCGTTCCAGCTTTGCGGTGTTTTTCGAGACGTGGCAAGAGATGAAGAAGAAGGGAATCGTAGAGGTTGGCGACAATCAGATCTGCCTTTGGAAGAGGAGCCCGAAGAGCGTCTTTGATCTGAAATAAAACTCGAGAAGTGAGGCGATTCACTTTGGCGTTGCGTTGGGCTTCTTGAATAGCGGTTGGGTCAAGATCCCAACCGAGCGTATGGGCGCCGAACTTTGCGGAGGCGAGAGCAAGAATTCCCGAGCCACAGCCCAGATCGAGAACCGTCGGGCCGGATTTTGGATGATCCAGCAGGAGCTGGGTGAGATAGCGCAAGCAGAGCTGAGTGGTGGCGTGCTCGCCTGAGCCAAAAGCAGGGCCTGCACGGATTTTGAGTCTGGGAATCGATCGATCCTTGGAGGATACGACTCGGTGATCGCTCGTGATGAGGAGTCGTTGACCAATGCGGAGTTGGAAAGGGGCCGAGGAGCGCAGAAGGAGTTTTCGGATTCGTCCCGGGAACTGTTTTTGGGCCTGCCGGAGGGGAAGGATTTTGGGCGAGTAGATCTGCAGAGTGGGAGGATGACCGGGTCGCTGGATGAGAGCGTGGGGAAGAAGGATGGGGAGAAAGGAGAGGCGGCGGGTTTCCAGAGCGTACATTGCAGGGATCAGGTCGGCATCGACTGATTCATTTCCTGCCGGAGTCGCAATTGGCCGCAGGCGGCATCGATGTCGTGGCCCTTTTCGCGACGGATCGTGGCACGGACTCCGGCTTTTAGGAGAGTGCGACAGAAGAGGTGGATCGCCTCCTCGGAAGGGCGTTCGTACGGGAGGTCTTCGACTTTGTTGTAAGGGATCAGGTTTACCTTTGCGAAAAGGCGGCGGGCATGTTGGGCCAGGAGGGTGGCTTGCTCCGGGGAGTCATTGATGCCCGCCAGCAGGATATATTCGAAAAAAATCTGTTTCTTTTTGGCGCGGACAAAAACATCACAGGCCTCAAGAAGACGATCGAGGGGGTAACGTTTGTTGACCGGCATAATTTTATCCCGGATGGCGTCGCTGGCGGCGTGAAGGGAGAGGGCGAGACGGAACTGGAGCGGATGGTAGGCGAGCTCCTCGATTTGCGGTGCTAGCCCGCTGGTGGAGATGGTGACGTGGCGGGCACCCATGCCAAGGTTGGCGGGGGAGATCAGGAGATCGAGGGCCGGCAACAGGTTGGGTAAGTTGGCCAAGGGTTCGCCCATGCCCATGAAAACGAGATTGTCGGGTCGGCGGCCCGCGATGCGTGAGGCCTCCAGGACCTGCCCGATGATTTCCGCCGTGGTGAGGTTGCGCCGCCAACCGTCGATCCCGCTGGCGCAGAAGCGACAGCCATAGGCGCAGCCGACTTGGCTGGAAACACAGAGGGTGAGGCGGGTGCTACGATTTCCCTCCTTTCCGGGGGTAGCCGGAATGAGGACCGATTCCACAAACGATCCATCACCCAATTTCCAAAGGAATTTCCGGGTGGTGTCTTCGGATCCCTGGATGGTGACCGGTTCGGCGGCTCGCAGGCGGAAGCGGGAGGCAAGGGAGGTTCGCAGAGGAAGGGAGAGGTCGGTCATTTCCTCATAAGAGGACACGAAACGTTGCAGGATCCATGTGCGGATCTGTTTCTCCCGGTACGGCTGGTCGGGGGGAAGATCCCAAGCGGAGACCGGTTGATCAAGCAGAAGGGGAAGCGCGCTCATGGGAATCGACTGTCGGGGGGTGGATCGGGAGTTCTGAGGGTTTAACGCGCTCCACGGCCAAACAGGACGGCAGGGATGGTGCGGAGGAGAATTTGGAAATCCAGAAGGAGGGACCACTGGTCGATGTACTCGAGGTCGAGGCGGACCCAATCGGAAAAATCGTTCACATCATTTCGGCCGGAGATCTGCCATAGGCAGGTCATGCCCGGGGAAACACTGAGGCGACGGCGTTGGTTGTTGGAGGTCATGGCAAGGGTTTCGTAGGTGGGAAGGGGGCGCGGGCCGACGAGGCTCATCTGTCCCAACAGGACATTGAAAAGCTGGGGAAGCTCGTCGAGGGAGGTGAAACGCAGAAATGCGCCGACCCGCGTGACACGGGGATCCTTTTTGATTTTGAAAACGGGACCGCTCATTTCATTCCGCGCCTTGAGTTCCTCCTGCCGCATCTCGGCGTCGCTCACCATGGTTCGGAACTTGTACATGGTGAAGGGGACGCCGTGCCGCCCACTTCGTTTCTGAGAGAAAATGGCCGGTCCGGACGATTCCCATCGTATGGCGAAGTAGATGACCAGAAGTAGAGGGGAGAGAAGGATAAGAAGCAGGGCGCTGATCAGTCGGTCCAAGGTCATTTTGACGATCGACTGCCAAGCTCCGGCGCGGGTCGTCCGGAAAACCAGAAGATTTTGCTCCAGAACCTCCTCGAAGTGGGCTTGGGCGATTTTGGCCCCCACAAAACGGGTACTCAGCCATGCCTCCACCCCCTCTTCCTCACAGGCTTGAATGGCTTGGGTCGACCAAGCCAGGTTGGTGGATTCGACCTCAAAAAGGACAATTCCGGCCGATTCATCGTGCAAAATCTGGATAAACTCCTCCATGGAGACCTTGGCGGGATTCAGCTGCCGGGCGATGCGGATGCCGGATCCCGATTCACGGAAAAGGTCGGGCCACCGCCTCGTGCCAAATTCCGTGTCGGACACCAGGATAAGGTTTGTGGAGTAGTGGGGGCTTGAGCGACGTGCTTGGCGGATCTTTTGAAAGATCGCCTGCCGAACCGCAAGAAGAGAGGTGAGAAGAGGGACGTAAAAGAGGAAAACAAAACGGCTGGGGCTTTCCTTAAAGAAAAAGATGAGAGAGATGGCGAGAAGAAAAAGGATCAGGGAAACTTCCAGAAACGATGCAAAAGTACCCGTGGGGGTGACGGCAAGGTGGCGATAGAAACCGCGTCGATCGAGGACCACGGGCGCAGCCAGAGCCATCAGGACGGCATAGGGGAGGTAAACCGTGATCTCCCCGATTTCCCGCGACTCCACCGGCAGAGCCGTAGGAAGCAGGTGAACCCGAATCCAGTAGGCCAAAAACATCGCAGCGAAAGCAAGAGCTCCGTCGATCATTTGCAGGGCCAAGCGCGAGTGCCGATGATCGTCGAATACCATGGAGGTCCTCTATCCTGCACGCCCGGCCAGAATCCGCCAAGAGGCAGGAAGCATGGGCAGAAGGTCGGTAGCCAGGGTGGAGGGCCCCCCCTGCTGGATCACGAGATCGGATGCCAATCCATGCCAGGAAACGGCCAGACGCGCGGCGTCGAACGGAGGGTAGCCAACGGAGAGCAAGCCCCCGAGCATTCCGGCCAGAAGATCCCCCATTCCCGCGGTAGCCTGGGCGGGACCGCCCGAGCTGTTGAAACTGAGCGGGTGACCGCCGGCAGCGACCAAGGTATGCGGCCCTTTGGCCAAAAGCAGGGTGCCGGGGAATTTTTCGAGCCACTCCCGTGCCGCGTCTGACCGGTCGCGCAGAGGGTGTCCAAGAAGGCGTGAAAGTTCGCCAGCATGCGGGGTGAGGAGGACCGGGCCCGAGGCTGTGGCAAGAATCTCGGGGCGACGTGCCAGAGTTTCCAGGGCACCCGCATCCAGCACGATGGGAATTTTGGTTGTGGGGAGAAGCCGGACAAGGAACGCCTCCAGAGCTTCGCTGGCGGGGAGGCCAGGTCCGATGACAAGAGCGGAGGCGTGTTGCGAAAAGATTTCAGGTGGGGGAGCGGATCGGGGGGGAAGACGATGGAGAAGCAGTTCCGGGATGTGGGGTGACAATGATTCCGCGACCGCAAGGTCGGTGAACAAGCGAACGTACCCCGCGCCTGAGCGCAGGGCGCCCGACGAGGTGAGGGAGGCGGCTCCGGGATATTCGGTAGAACCCGCCCAAAGGTGGACGACTCCGGCGGAGTGTTTGTGAAGATTTGATGGGCGGGATCTGAGACTCTGCCAGGCATCCTGCGGGCGGAAAAAATCCAGGGAGGATTTTGGGGCGGGAGTTCCAAAATCCACCGGGGCGGCACGGAGCTGGCCGACGAAGGGCAGGGCGGAGTCGCGAAGGCAACCCTCTTTTACCGAGCCCAAGGCGATGGTGAGATCGGCCGGAAAAACAGGACCTGGAGCCGAGCCGTCGGCCGGATCAAGCCCTGAGGGAAGGTCCAACGCGACGTAAAGGTCGGAGCCTCTTTTTTGCCCAGCAACCCAGGAAATCATCTCCGCCTCGGCGGGGCGGGGTGGAGGGGTTGCCCCCAAACCCAGAATTCCATCGATGACAAGGCGTGGTCCATCGGCTTGTAGAAAGAGGGTGGGCTTGCGAGGCCAGACCAGTGCTTTTTTCCAGAATTTTGTTTTGACCCTGGGATCCGGATGCTTTCGTTTGCCCGGAGAACGGGAGAGAAGAAATTCAACCTTCCACCCGACCCTCTTCAGTTCGATTCCAAGAAGGGCCGCATCCTCCCCGTTGTGGCCGGAACCCAGAAGAACAAGAGCCGTGCCCGGTTTTGGTAGAAAGGGGAGCAGTTCGAGGAGGGCACCGTCGACCGCTTGCCGCATCAGGTCTTTCATGCGGGCACCGGCCTCCAGGCTTCTCTTCTCCCAACTCCGCGCCATCGGGGGAGAGAGGACAATCATGGGCCAAGGAGCAGGACCGTGGCGGCCGAGTGGGTGCGGGTGTGTGTCAATGTGACGAGGGAGCGCGTGACTCCCCGATCCTTTGCGAGTTGGGCTCCTGGGCCGTGCAGGCGGAGAAAGGGCTGTCCGTGGGATTGGCGCTCAATTTCCATTCCCAGCCAAGGCAAGAGCTGGCCAATTCCTGTGCCAAAAGCTTTGGAGGCGGCTTCTTTTGCGGCAAAACGTGCGGCGAGCGGGATGGCAGGGCGGGATTGGGAGCGGGCGTATTCGATCTCAGAAGGGTGAAAAATCTTTTCGAGGAATCGATCCCCAAAACGTTGGAGGGATTCATCGATCCGGTCGATTTCGACCAGGTCCATGCCAAGGCCAAGGATTCGTTCGGGAATCATTTCTTTTTGATGGCCAAAAGAAAGTCACGGACACTTTGCTGAAGACCCACGGTGAGGGCGTGTGAAACCAGGGAGTGGCCGATGTTCAGGGTATGGAGGTGGGGAACCGAAAGAAGATCCGTCAGATTCGAAAGGCGAAGACCATGGCCGGCATTGACCTGGATTTTCAGTCGGTGGGCCTGCTCCGCGGCGGATTTGAGCTTCTCCCATGCGGCTGGTCGATCGCCAGGGCTAGCATCCGCAAATCGGCCCGTGTGAAGTTCGATCACGGGGGCCTGGAGGGTGGCGGCGGCATCGATTTGGCGAGGGTCGGGATCGAGAAAGAGGCTTGTGACAATCTTGGCTTGGGAAAGTTTTTCAATGATGGGCTTTAGATTCTGAATTTGGTGTGAGGCGTTGAGGCCGCCCTCGGTGGTGACTTCGGCTCGGTTTTCGGGGACGAGGCAGACTTCGGCGGGCTGGAGTCGGAGGGCGAAGTCGACCATTCCAGGGGTGGCCGCCATTTCGAGGTTGAGCTTTTCGCGGCATTCGCGGCCGAGCCGGAGAACGTCCTCGTCTTGAATGTGACGCCGGTCCTCCCGAAGATGGACGGTGATGGAGTGGGCTCCGGCGGCCAGGCAGATGCGGGCGAGGGAAACGGGATCAGGCTCCGGGGTGACCCCGGGGATCGGATCGCGGTAGCGGGCCTGCCGAAGGGTGGCAAGGTGGTCAATATTC
>RFMG01000138.1 GCA_009927835.1 Verrucomicrobiota bacterium
GGATCCCGCCTTTTCCAGGGATAACTCCATTTCCTGCCTTGCCTGCCACAATCCCGAAAAAGGCTTCTCCGACCCCCGACGTTTGAGCATCGGAATCCACGGGGATCCCGGAACGCGAAACTCGATGACCCTCCTTAATCTTGCCTGGAAGAAAAGCTTCTTCTGGGACGGGCGGGCAACCTCCCTTCGACAGCAGGTCCTCATGCCCGTCCAGGAACACGACGAGATGGACGAATCTCTGGAAAACGTGGCAAAGAAACTTTCCTCCAACTCGGCTTACCCACCGCTTTTTGAAAAAGCCTTCGGCTCACCCAAGATCAGCCCGGACAGGATCGCCCTCGCTCTCGAGCAGTTTATCCTGACTCTCACCAGTTACCGATCAAGGTTCGATTTGGCCATGGCCGGATTGACCCAACTCACCCCCGAGGAGCAAAAGGGGTATGAACTGTTTATGACGGAATTTGAGCCTCGCATGGGTCAACGCGGTGCCGACTGCTTCCACTGTCACGGGGGAGCCCTTTTCACCGACTCGCAGTTTCATAACAACGGCCTCGACGCCTCCCCGGCTGATCCGGGTCTACGCCGGGTTACGGGTCGGGAAAGCGATGCCGGGAAATTTTCCACCCCCACCCTGCGCAATGTCGCCCAGACGGCTCCCTACATGCACGACGGCCGGTTCAAAACCTTGGAAGAGGTCATCGATCACTACTCGACGGGTGTGCAACGAAGCCCCACCCTCGATCCCAACCTCTCCAAACACCCCGCAGAGGGAATGCAATTGAGCCGTTCGGACAAAAAGGCACTTGTTGCTTTTCTGAAAACCTTGACCGACACAAACCTGCCGTCCTCGTTTTCATCCACGGGGGGACAAAGAACGGACTAAATTTTTTTTCCGGGTCCTTTCCCGCCATCCCGCGGTTTTCCTTTCGAATCCCCCTCCCCTTCCTCTCCGCCCTCCTCCTCCATGCCCTCCCCCGTCTCAAACTTTTTTTTCAGCTCCTGCAGAAAAGGGGTCATGTCGGAAACCTTGTCCCAGACACTTTTTGCAACGTAGATCGGCTTCTGCGTCTCCAGCGCCACCGCCACACAATCGCTGGGCCGCGCATCGATCTCCGTGATCGAGGTGCCCCCCGGCCCCACCTGCCGCAAGGTCAGGCGGGCAAAGTAGGTGTCGTTGCGAAGGTCATTGATGATCACCCGGTCGACGGTGATCGAAAACCCCTGCAAAATCAGGTGAATCAGGTCGTGCGTCAGCGGACGCTCCCTTTTCTCCCCTTTCAACAAAAGGGCAATCGAGGTTCCCACCCCGTGATCCACGTGAATGCTGAATGTTTTCGTTTCATTCCCCAGAAAAACAGCCATCCCGTTTGCCGCCGGCATCAGGCCCAGAATCTGAACATGGATGGCGTCGGTCATCGCCACAGGTTACCGACTGCCCCCCGGGTCGCAAGATGCTGAAAACGAGTGGGAATCGTTGCATTCTTCCGCTGAGGCCGTATATCAATGATCCTGTGGCAGACACACCTGAATCGTGGTCGATTGATCGCGCAATCCAAACCTATGGAATCGGCCGCTGGGGCAGCGGCTACTTTGGCGTCAACTCCTCCGGAAACATGACGGTCCGCCCCCTGAACTCGGAGGGCGCCGAGATCGATCTGGTGAAAGTCGCCGCCCGGGCCCGGGAGCGCGGACTCAACTACCCCCTCCTGATCCGGTTCCACGATCTCCTGCGTCACCGCGTCCGTGCGATCAACGAGGCTTTTGTCGAGGCGATCAAGGCCGCCCGATACAAAGGCGCCTACCGCGGTGTTTTTCCGATCAAGGTCAACCAGATGCGGGAGGTTGTGGAGGAGATCCTCGATGCGGGCGAACCCTTTCACTTCGGACTCGAGGTCGGAAGCAAGCCCGAGCTCTTCGCCGGCCTCGCCCACCATCGTGATCCGGAAAGTCTGCTCGTCTGCAACGGCTACAAAGATGCCGAATTCATCCGGACCGCCCTGCTGGGACGAAAACTTGGGAAAAAAGTGATCCTGGTGATCGAAAAGCCCGAGGAGCTCCGCCTCGCTGTTGAAACCGCCCGCGCGATGCAGGTCCAACTCTTGGTCGGTGTCCGTGTCCGTCTCTCCGCCCGCGGGGTCGGCAAATGGGCCCTTTCCGGCGGCGATGACGCCAAGTTTGGTCTTTCGACCAGTGAGCTCCTCGAGGCGGTCGAATACCTCAGAAAAGAGGGCTGTCCGGAGGCACTGCAAATGCTCCACTTCCACGTCGGGTCCCAGATCCCCGATATTCTGGCGCTCCGCCGGGCGGTGCGGGAGGCTACCCGCTTCTACGCGCAACTCCATCATCTCGGCCTCAAACCCGCCTACCTGGACGTCGGGGGCGGCTTGGCGATCGATTACGACGGATCCCGCAGCGACTCCGAAAGCTCGATGAACTACACCTTGGCCGAATACGCCCGGGATGTTGTCCGCTCCGTCTCCGAGGTTTGCCGGCAGGAAAAAGTCCCCCATCCCACCCTGGTCAGTGAAAGCGGGCGGGCCACGGTGGCCCACCACTCCGTTCTGCTTGTCGAGGTGTTTGGCACGATCGAGAAAACCCCCCGCCCCTTTGTCCAGGCCAAGGAGGAGGATCCGGAATTCGTCCGCCAACTCTCCGATCTGGTCGTCAATTTGAACCGCAAAAATCGCCGGGAGTCCCTCCATGACGGCCTGACGGTCAAGGAGGAGGCCGCCGCCCGATTCGATCTCGGCCTTCTCGATCTCGCCACGAAAGCCCGCGTCGAGGACTCCTTTTGGCATCTGATTTCGAAGATTTCCGCCTTGTACCAGAATGGCCGCCCCCCGCCCGAGGAGATCCGAAAACTCCAGGAGCAGCTCGGCTGCCAGTACCTTTGCAATTTCAGTGTCTTCCAATCCCTCATCGATCACTGGGCGCTCAAACAGCTCTTTCCCATCGTGCCCATCCACCGGCTCCACGAGGCCCCCACCCAACAGGGCCGTCTCGTGGACATCACCTGTGATTCCGACGGAAAAATCGATCATTTTGTGGACGGTTCGGGCATCCGCTCCAGCCTTCCCCTGCATCTGTTGAACGGTCAGCCCTACCTGCTCGGCTTCTTCCTTCTCGGGGCTTACCAGGATGTCATGGGCGACCTCCACAACCTGTTCGGCTCCGTGAACGAGGCCCACGTGTACCTCGACCCGGATGAACCGGACGGATTTTACATCGAGGAGACCATTCCGGGCTTCTCCATCGGCAGGGTCTTGGGGAACGTCCAGTACGAAACCAGCCAACTTTCCCGCATGATCAAGGGCCAGATCGACGAGGCCATCAAACAGGACAAAATGAAGGCGACCGAGGGAATGGATCTTTTGGATAATTACGAAAAAGGTCTCTCCCATCCTACCTACCTCAGCCTCGAAAACGCCTAACATCCCCCCTTTTGCGGTTGGCAAACCCTTGGGGCTAAGCTAGGTTTGAAATTTCATGGCCAAGAAGTCAAAATCCAAAAAAGCCTCAAAATCCAAACCCAAAAAGAAGGTTTTGAGGAAAAAGTCCAAGCCCCGCGCCTCCTCCAAGGCCAAAAAGAAGGCCTCGTCCAAGACGGTTGCACCCAAAAAACCCTCCGGACCCCCTTTTCCGATCAAAACTCCGGCCAAGTTTCTGCGTCCCTTGGACGAAAACACAAAACCGGCCAAACCGCCGAAATTCTCCTCCGCTTTTTTGGAAAGACAAAAACTCAAGTTGGCCGAGCTTCGCGATCATATCGTCGACCAGATGCAGGGAGTCACAAAGGACAGCCTTCGCGAGCGGGGCGAGGGAGGCGGGTCCGCCTTCGGGATGCACCAGGCTGATGCCGGGAGCGATGCGTACGAGAAGGATTTCGCACTCAGCCTCCTCAGCCAGGAGCAGGACGCGCTTTATGAGATCGAATCCGCCCTCAAACGGATCGAGGCCCACGTCTACGGGGTGTGCGAGATGTCGGGGCAACCGATCCCCGTGGCCCGTCTTGAGGCAATTCCGTTTGCGCGTTTCACGGTCGAATGCCAGTCTAGGTTTGAACAGGAAAACAAAGGCAAGAACCGTTGGGAACCCGCCCAACCTTTGATGGACTCCAACGAAACCTCCGACGAGGAGGGTGGGGACGAGTCCGACGAAGAGGAAAAAAACAAGTCCAAGGAGTAAACGAATGATTGTTAAAAAAGCCCGCCGCCCCCGCCGCATGAACCGGTCCGCGCCCCGCCGCCGGATCGACATCAACGGCGAAGCCATCGATTTCCGGAATGTGGAGCTCCTCCGCAAATTCATCACCGAGACCGGCAAAATCCTGCCCCGGAAGGTCACCGGCATGCCCGCCCATCTTCACCGACAACTCAACACAGCAATCAAGAGGGCTAGAAATGTCCTCCTCCTGAAATGAGCCGCCGCTGCCAAATCACGGGGGCCGTCCCCTCCCTCGGCCGTAAAATCATCCGAAGCGGTAAATCCAAGAAGTCGGGGGGTATCGGCACCCACGTTACCGCCAACACCGCCCGTCGTTTCCGTCCGAATTTGCGCACGAAACGGATCTATGTCACCGAACTTGGACGTCATATCACGGTGAAACTCACCGCGCGTGCGATGAAGACGATCGACAAGAACGGCGCCTACTCGACGCTGAAGCGCGCCGGTTTGGTGTAGCCCAACGTCGGGTGGGTCGGCGAGGTTGGGTTTGAGTATACTGCATCTCCTGGCTGCACCTCCGGACACCCCGTCGAATCAGGCCTTCTGGAAGGATACCCGGGAGGGTTTGTCGTCAGGGGGTTCCCTCTCGGCGTATTTTCTGCACGAGGGCGCTTCCGCTCTTTTGGATCCCCGCCTGCCAAAACTGGTTGCCCAGGGACTTCGGCTCTTCGGTTGTCCCCGCGCGGTGGAATCCTACGCGCCGAGCCACTCGGCCGAAATCGTCCTGGGGGGTCCGGGACTTCTCGCCGAACTCATCGAGCGATGCAAGGCAAGCCGCTCCTACAATCCACGTTGAAAAGAGTCGCCATCCTTTGCCAGAGTGCTCCGGAGGGAAAACGCCGCCTCGCCGAGGAGGCTCTGCGCCTCGCCGCCGGCCTGACCGCCACCGGAAGATTGCGCGTCGATCTCATCCTTTCATCCTCCGCCCTCCTGCTCCTCCAGCCTGACCTGGGGGGTCCCATCGGTTCATGGGACTCGATCATATCCCCCCAAACCCGCATCCTGATCCCCACCGGAACCCCCGTTCCCTCCACCCCGCCTGTGACCCACTACCCGGCGGGGGAAGTTGAAAAAGCGGCCGCCGGGGCCGACCTCATTCTGAGGTTTTAGGTTTTTCTCTCGACTCCACCCTGTCTCTGCGCCATCCGAGGAGGGACACCTGATGCTCGACCGCGCCCAACTCAAACACCTTCACTTCCTCGGCATCGCCGGAACGGGGATGGGGACGGTTGCGGCGATGTTCCGCGAGATCGGCCTGCAAGTCACGGGATCCGACCAGGCTGTTTACCCGCCCATGTCGGATTTTCTCCGCGAACGGGGCATCGTCTTTCACGAAGGTTATGCTGAGAAAAATCTCACCCCCAAGCCCGACCTCGCCATCGTCGGCAATGCCCTCTCCCGCGGAAATCCCGAGCTCGAGGCTGTTCTCACCCACCGCATTCCCTTTGTCTCCCTGCCCGAACTGCTCCGGGGCTGGTTCCTCTACAAAACGCGGAATCTTGTGGTCTCGGGTACCCACGGAAAAACCACCACCTCCACCATGTTGGCTTTCCTCGGAAAGCAGGTCTTCACCCGAGCTGGTTTATTGGAGGCGTTCCCCTCGACCTTCCTGCAGGATGCCACCACGGAACAGGCCCCTTCTGGGTACTGGAGGGGGAT
>RFMG01000030.1 GCA_009927835.1 Verrucomicrobiota bacterium
AGGCAGGCATCGGCCAGCGACATGGGCACGTCCGCGTAACGCTCGATGAGCGTGCGGAGGGATCGGGCCTCCCTGTCCGTGTCGAAAAGGGCTTTCAGCACGCCCCGTTCCATCATTCGAAAAATCAGGCTTGCGGGGATTTTTCCGCGTTGCAGCAGAAAGCAGGCCTCCGCAAGGACCGACTCACAAGTTACCAGTGGTTCGGTTAGGGTATCCATCACGTCCCGAGCCCAAACGTGATGTTGATCGCTTCGATCGAGGTAAGCGACAAGGGGACCTGTGTCGGCGATGATCAACGTGCTTTTTGGCCAAAGCCGGCGAGATGTCGAGGGTTCGAAGAGAGATCGCGTAAGCCGCTGGAGCCTGCCCCAGAGAGGTCTTGGGTTTGCTGAAACAGAGTGGGCTTGCTTTTCCCCGATCGACGGAGGAGTCCAGCGATCGCGAGACGACAAAGCTCGGAACGGGTCGTGCGGCGATTGCGCGCCTCTGCGGCCAGGGACGCGGCCAGCTTTTCATCCAGCTTTAGGGAGAAAGTTGTCATCGAAATAAGGTAGTACCTAATGTAGCATTTGGCAATACGCGGGTGGGCCCTGCTACGCTCAGTCTCGGCAGGCTCGCTGAGCTACGCAGGGTTTACAGATTCAGGGGTTAAGGAGGAATGCCCACGAAGAGCAATTTTCGATTTTGAATGTTTGATTTTTGATTGGAGAAAAGAGCCCCTAAGAAAAGAGGTTCACTCGCCAGAACTTATTTTTTTGGTCAGGGGGTTCCAGACACGCGGAATCCGATCGACTGAAAATCCTTGGCATTCGTTGTGGCGAATTCCTCAACACGAAAGTGCCGAAGGGTGAGGCCCAACCGCAGATCGATGATCCTGCGAAAAGGAAACGATTTCTGCCTGCTAAGTTTCCACACCTGGTCCATGACGGGGGCTGACTCCACCACACGCCAGTTCCTGTTCCGCCGAAGCCGATCGCAAAAATCCCAAGACTCGCTTGAGGAGAGTGGATTGGGGAAGATCGTGTGGTTGCAGAGCTTGAGGAATACCTCGACAAGCATCAGCTCACAAATGACCACGTCTTTCCGCTGCCCTGTTTCCTCGAGGAATTCACGAGCTTGAGGCGAATCCGCAGAATCCGCATTGGCCGCGTGAACAACGATGTTGGTGTCGAAACTGATCACGCGGAGTCGCGGGAGGCAAGGGTCCAATCCTTTTCCAAAAGCCTTGCGCGACCCAAACGCCTGGCCGAAGGAAGGGTCCAAGCCTCCCCTGCAGCCCTTCCGGGAGGATATCCCTGAACCGCTATTTCCAGGCCGCGGCGGACGACCTCCGCAAAACTCATCTCCTGCTCAAGGGCCACCCTTTTGGCCTCACGGTAAAGATGGTCCGGGAACTGAACTTGTGTTTTTACCATGATGGTAAATTGCCACTACTAGGAACAAAGTCAA
>RFMG01000188.1 GCA_009927835.1 Verrucomicrobiota bacterium
AGTGAGGCTGGGAGAAGGAAAAGGAGAGGCAGGCAGAGGCGACGCATGACAGCGCAGTTTAAGTCCAGGAATCGGAATTGGGAAGATGAGCGAAAAGATCTCGGCTCAAAGGGATTGTTTAGAGTGGGGTGTATGATTTGGATTGAGGTGGGTCATCCTATGATGATCTGTGCTAGAATCGGAAAATGTTTTCAGGGATCCGCCGGTGGGGAAGGTTTATCAAGTTTGAGCACACTGTTTTTGCGATGCCGTTCGGGTTGGCGGCGATGTTTCTGGCGGCGGACGGCTGGCCGGCAGGGAGGATTTTTGCGGGAGTGCTGATCTGCCTGGTCGGGGCGAGGACGGCGGCGATGGCGTTCAACCGGTTGGCGGACTGGTCGATCGACCAAAAGAATCCGCGGACGGCCGTGCGGTCGACCCTCGTTTCCAAAACGACCGCGTATGGGACGATGGCGGGGGGCGTGTTGGCGTTGGTGGGCGGGGCGTGGATTTTGAATCCGCTGTGTCTGATCCTGAGCCCGATTGCGGTGGGGATTGTCTTTTTCTACTCCCTGACAAAGAGATTCACCTGGGGGTCGCACGGGTTTCTGGGGTTGGCCTTGGGGACGGCTCCCGTGGGGGCGTGGTTGGCGGTGAGGGGGCAGTTTGATTCGTGGGTGCCGATCGTGTTGGGGGCGGCGGTGGGGTTGTGGGTGGCGGGATTCGACCTGATCTATGCGTTGCAGGACCGGGAGTTTGACCGGGAGCACGGGTTGAAAAGTTTTCCCGCGAAGTTTGGGGAGGCTGCGGCGTTGCGGATGGCGGCGGGTCTGCACGTGCTGGCGGTGGTGGGGTTGGGAGGGGCGGGATGGATGGCGGGTTTGGGTTGGAGGTATGGGCTGTGTTGGTGCGGAGTGTGCGTCGTGCTGTGGATGGAAAGGCATTGGTCGAAGGTGGAAGGGAAAAGGTGGAAGGCATTTTTTCAGGCGAATGCAGTCGTGAGTCTGCTCGTTTTGGCCGGGGTATTGTGGGAGATTTTTTCGAGATGAGCGTGTGGGAAAAAATTGAAAAAAAGGCGGAGGCGGGGGAGCGGCTTTCGCTGGAGGAGGGGGTTTTTCTGTTTCGGGATGCGGAGCTGCACCAGCTGGGGCAGCTGGCGGATCGGGTGCGGGAGAGGAAGGTGGGGAAGCGGGCGAGTTATGTCCTGAACCGATATCTGAACTATTCGAACGTTTGTATATTGAGCTGTCAGTTCTGCGCCTTTGCCAGGAAGAGGCGGGAGCCTGGGACGTTTGAGCTTTCGGTGGAGGAGATGGTGGAGGAGGGGAGAAAGGCGGTCGCTCAGGGGGCGACGGAGATTCATATCGTGGGTGGGTTGCATCCCAGTTTGCCCTACTCGTTTTATTTGGAGATGTTGAAGGAGTTGGCGGGGATTCAGCCGAAGCCGATGCTCAAGATTTTTACGGCGATCGAGATCCGGCATCTGGCGGAGCGGGTGGCCAAAAAGACGATTGAGGAGGTGTTGGAGGATTTACGGAGTGCGGGTTTGGATTCGTTGACGGGGGGCGGGGCGGAGATTTTTGCTCCGGAGGTGAGGGAGCGGATCTGCAAGGGAAAGGAGACGGCGGAGGAGTGGTTGGAGGTGCATCGGGTCTGGCACGGGATGGGGGAGAAGCACGGCCACGATGTTGTATGGGCATGTGGAGACGGCGGAGCAGAGGGTGGATCATTTGGAGAGGCTGCGGGGGTTGCAGGATGAGACGGGAGGGTTTACGGGATTTATTCCGTTTGCGTTCGAGCCGTCGCAGACGCGATTGGCGGAGTTGGGAAAGATTCGGAGAGCGAGTGCGCTGGAGGAGTTGAGGGTGATTGCGGCGAGCCGGCTGATTCTGGATAATTTTGATCACATCACGGCGTACTGGATCAGCACGGGACTGCCGTTGGCCCAGGTTGCGTTGAGTTATGGAGCGGATGATTTGCACGGGACGATCGGGGAGGAGAAGATTTTTCACATGGCGGGAGCTCAGACGCCGAGGGGGCAGACTCGTGGAAATCTGGAGCGTGCGATTCGTGAAGCGGGGAGAGAGCCAGTGCAGAGAGATACGTTCTACGAGCCTGTTTTGAGGTAGGCGTGGGAGCGGTGGAAGGTGGGAGGCGGGAGTATGAGAGGAGAAGAAGGTGAATTAGGGAATATGGAGGATTTGTCCCGGGAGGGCGGAGGGAATGTTCCTTTCGAGCAAGGGAAGCAGGGGTGTGTAGGAGGAGAAGTTGTTGTCGGCAATGGCGAGAAAGAAAATGGCGAAGGGCAAACCTTTCAGATTTTGTTGATGCGGCATTTTGGTGTCGACCGTGAGGAAAAGATCAAACTGGCCTGAGATGAGCTGGAGGAGACGACCGTTGGTGATTCCGTTCCAGCCCATGTCCGACACCGTGACGATGTTGTGGGTGGGGAGGGCCTTTTTCAGCCCCGCGTGAACACACTCGTCTAGGAGGACACGCATCCGAGCAGGTGATTTTTAGAGAGCTCGAGGTAGGAGATCGCCTGCTGGCGGGTGACGGAGGGAAATCCTTCGAGGAACTGGTCCAAAGTTGCATTTTTTTCCAGATGATCCAGCAGGGCCTGGACGGGAACACGGGTTCCAGCGAAGCAAGGGATACCGCCTAGGATGTCAGGGTTCACGAGGACGGTCGCGGCCAGGGAGGATGCATCCATGGCTGTAATTTAAGATCCATGGCTCGGAGGTCAAGCGGGGTAGAGACGGGCCGTGGCGTGCCCGACTCTGGCCCTGACTGGGTCGGGGCAGG
>RFMG01000069.1 GCA_009927835.1 Verrucomicrobiota bacterium
CCGCCTGTTCGTGTGATCGTTACGAAGTTACCCCGCTTGACGGCGTTGTATCCGTTGAACGTGGTTCCGATGGTGAAGGTGGCATTGCCGTTGCCTGTGGAATCGTTCTGCAAAAGCGTGGTCAGCAGGACGTTCATGGTGAAGTAGCTGGAGGCGTTTGCAGGAAGATTAAGGTTGTCATCCACCGCAAACAGGGGCCCGGTGGTGACGCTACCCGTCAATCCGCTGGGTTGGGTCAGGCTATAGTTGCCGCCATCCGCTCCGCCCAGAACCAGATTTGCCGTGATCGGCTTGTTGGTGGCGATGGCAGCTGTGGCAAAACTTCCTCCACCGCCGACCGTCACCAGGTCGCCTGTTTCCACTCCCACCAGGATCGCCGCGCTAACATCGATCTGGGCGCTGGTATTTCCGTCGAACGGCTTATCCAGCCCCAACGTCCCAGTCACCGTCAGGGCCTTCGGCGTGATGGTGGCGGTCAATCCATTTGGTTGGGTGACCGTGTAGTTGCCCGCATTCGCCCCGCCGAGGAGATAACCGGTTACCGTCACCGCCTTGTTGCTTCCCACATTCTTGTCGTGAACTGTCCCGCTCGCATTGGCGTCGATCAGGGTCACCACGTCATTGGAGGCCACCCCGGTCAAGGTTCCACCGGAAACCGCGATAATGGTGCTGCTGTCATAGGTTCGTGAGGTGGCGACAGCCCCTGTAATGGTCAACGCCTTACCCGTGATATCGGCTGTCAAACCTGAAGGTTGGACCACGCTGTAATTGCCCGCATCCGTTCCCGCCAAGGTCATGGCCGTGGTTACGCCAATACCCTGTCCGACGGTGCTCTGGGCAAAGGTTCCCGCCGTGTCATTCGCCAAAGTCACGGTTTCCCCTGCCACCACGCCGCTGACATCCAGGGTGGCTCCAGAAATCACGGCACTGGTGGTGCCATCATAGGTCTTGGCGGTCGCCGTGGCTCCTGTCACGTTCAGCGCCTTGGCCGTGATCGTGCCGGTCAGGGCGGGTTGCGTCAGGGTGTAGTTGGCGATGTCTGTCCCCGTGATTGTATAACCACTGACCGTCACCGCCTTGCCGGTTCCTGCACTCTTGTCGTTAAACAGGCCCGAAACCGTACTGGCATCCAGATTCACATCCTCGCTGCCCACCACTCCGACCAGGCTTCCCCCGCTAACTGTGGCTGTCCTAGTTCCGTCATAAACCCGACTCGTCACCGTCGCACCACTGATCGTAAGCGTCTTTTTGGCGATATCACCGGTCAGGCTCGGTTGACTGATCGAATAGTTGTCCTTATCCGCACCCAGCAGCATGAAACTGGTGGTGACCGCGATTCCCGTTCCCGCATTGTCTGTGGCAAACGCACCGGCGTTGACGTTGCCCAGCGTCACCGTGTCGCCGGAAATCACCCCTTGCAGTGTCGCTCCAGTCAGCGGTGCCGTGGTCGTACCGTCATAGGTCTTTCCGGCCGTGGTCCCGGTCACCGTCAGCGCCTTGGCTGTGATGTTTGCCGTCAGGCCAGCCGGCTGGGTGAGGCTGTAATTCCCCGCCTTGGCTCCCGTCAGGGTCATCGCCGTGGTCACACCGATGCCCGTGCCAACCTGCCTCTGGGCAAAGGTCCCCACCGTCCCTCCGGCCAGAGTCACCTGCCCGGCATCCCCCGCCTCCGCCCCGGACAGCGTGGCCCCCGAAATCGAGGCCACCGTGGTCCGATCATACTGCTTGTTGGCCGCCACCGCCCCAGTCACCGTCAGGCCCTTCGCCGTGATCGTCAGGTTGTCCGGCACAAACGTGATCGCGTAGTTGCCCCCGGCCGTGACCCCACCCTGGCCGATCGCATACGTGCCCACATCGTTCCCGGTCGCACGATTCAGCGAACCGCTGAGGCTGTCGGAACCCACCAGATTCCCGCTGGTCAGTTGATAGGTCAGCACTGGATCGGCCTGACCGTAGACCTTTGTCTTCGCATCCGCCGTCAAGGTTAACGGCCTGGGTGCGATCGTCAGGTTGTTTGGCACAAACGTGACCGTGTAGTTCGCACTGGCTGCCAAGGTTCCCTGCCCGATTGCATAGGTGCCTGCACTGTTTCCGGAAATACGACTGATGGCTCCAGTAAGACTTTCCCCCGTAGCCAACGCTCCGCTGGTGACCTGATAGGTCAATGTTGGATCGGGATCCCCGTACACTTTGCTCTTCGGATCGACCGTTACGGTCAGGGCCATCTTCCCGATATCCGCCTGCAAACCAGCAGGCTGGATGAGGGCGTAGTTGCCGGCACTGCTACCGGTCAGGGACATGGCCGTGCTGACCGCCACTCCGGTTCCCGGAGTCGACTGGGCAAAGGTGCCTGCCGTGTGATTGGCCAAGGACACAACATCCGCCCCGACCACCCCAACCAGGGTAGCCCCGCTGATCGATGCCGTGGTATTTCCGTCATACGACTTGTTCTGCGCCACCGCCCCGCTCACCGTCAGGCTCTTCGTCTGGATCGTCAGGTCCTTGGCAACATAAGTTATGGTGTAGTTCGCCCCGGCATCCAGACTCCCCTGCCCGATCGTATAGGTTCCAACAGTCTCGCCTGAGGCGCGTGTCAGGGATCCGGTAAAGCTGTCTCCGCTCTCCAAGCTGCCGGTCGTTACCTGGTGGGTCAGCGCTGGATCCAAATCCCCATAGGTCTTGCTCTTGGCGTCCGCCGTAACCGTGATTGGCTTGGGTGTGATATTTGCGGTCAGGGCAGTCGTGGTGTTCAGGGAGTAGTTGCCTGCCGCAGCCCCGCCGAGGGAAAGCCCGCTGACGGCAACTGGTTTGCTCGTGCCCACATTCGCATCCGAGAACCTGGCACTCACCGAACTCATGCTCAAATTGACGATGTCAGCCCCCACCACACCCGTCAGGGAGGCGCTGCCGTTGAGGGTGGCCACATCCGACCTGTTGTAAACTTTGGAACTCGCCGTTAGCCCGCTCAGGGTCAGCGGCTTGGGTTGAATATCTGCCGACAGGTTCACAGGTTGGGTCAGGGTGTAGTTTGCGGCCGCAGCTCCCGTCAGGGTGTAACCCGTAACCTCCACTACCTTACTGGTGCCGGCATTGGCATCAGCAAAGAGCGCTGTCGTCACCGAGGCCGGGATTGATATACACCACGTCGCTTCCCACCTTGCCGCTGAGCGCCGGCGTGCCACTGATCGTGGCCTGCCGAGTACCGTCATACACCTTGTTCGTGGCCGTCAGGCCGGAGGCCACCGTCAACGGCTTCGGGGTGATATCGATCGAGATGCCAGCGGCAGAAGAGAGAGTGTAGTTGGAGCTATCACTCCCCGTCAGACTCAAACCGGTGAAGGAAACCGCCTTGTTGATGCCCGCATTCGGATTCGCGACAGATCCGGCTGCCGTGCCGCTCAACTGCACATCATCCGCACCGATCACGCCGCTGAGCGTGCCGCCCGTCAGAATGACGCTTGTCGATCCGTCGTACACCTTGTTCGTTGAAGACAGACCGGTCAGGACCAGGCTCTTCGGGTTGATGCTCGCCGTCAGGTTGATCGGCTGCCGAACCCCGTAATTGCCTGCATCCGTTCCGGTCAGGAAATAGCCGGTCACAGTCACCGCTTTGCCATTGCCTGCGCTGGCATTCACAAAATTTCCAGCGGCCAGGCTGCTGTCCAGAGTCACGCTATCCGACCCAACCACGCCTCCAGAAACAAGGGTTGCCGCACCCGTGAGGGTCGCAACCGTCGTGGCATCATAAAACTTGTTGGAAGCACTCACTCCCGTCACGTCCAGCAGCTTGGGAGTGATCTCACCCAGCAATCCGGAAGGAGCGGTCAGGGTGTACTTGGCGGCATCCGGTCCGTTCAGCACAAGACTCACGATGGTCATCGGCTTGTTGATACCCGCATTTCCGTCATTGAAAGTCACAATTGAGGCACTCGTGTCGATTCCCACCGAATCACCTGGAACCACCCCGTTGAGCGTGGCACCACTCGCGTCGAGCGTGGCTGTCACCACACTGCTCCCAGCGTACGCCCGCGTCACCACCGCAAGGTTTGCGACCGTGATCGGGGCAGGATGAATATTTCCGGCAAGACCGGTCGGCTGCACCACGAGATAGTTTCCGGCATGGGTTCCCATCAGGGTCACACCTCCTCCCCCGCCCACCGTTCTCGCACGGATCCCAGCATCCAATTTTACCGTCACGGGAATATTCGTGCCGACGGTGTTGGTGTTGAATTCCGCCGTCGGGTTGGCAGAAAGCCTGACATCCTCACCTGAAACAATTCCGGTCAGAGTTCCACCCGAAAGTGCAGCCGTGGTCGTCCCGTCGTAAAACTTGTCCTGGGCTGTGGCCCCGGCCAGGACCAGACGCCGCTTTGTGATCTCGCCCGTCACCGGCAGGTTGGAATCAAGGGCATAGTTGGCCGCGTCTGCGCCCGCGAGAGTCGCACCTGTCACCGCCACAGGCTTGTTCGCACCTACCAACGGATCGGCAAACTGCCCGGCCGCACTCCCGCCCAGCTGCACATCGTCTGGCGAGATGACCCCGTTCAGCCCGGAAATACCGGAGAGGGAAATCGCCGTTGTGCCATCATACTCCTTCGTAAGACTGGTGAGGCCAGCCAACGAAACCGACCTCGGTGTGATGTCGACCGTCAGGTTGGGGGCCTGCACGAGGTTGTAGTTCCCCGCGGTGACCCCGCTGACCGCGAACCCGGTGACCGTCACCGCCTTGTTCGTGTCCGCGTTCCAATCCGCCAGGCTCGCGACCGCGTTGTTGGTGTCGAGGGTCAGGCTCTCCCCCGTCACCAGTCCACTGAGCACCGCCGTGCCCGTCAGGGCCACGTTCGTCGTCCGGTCATACGCACGGGTGACGGCGGTCACTCCGGTCACAAAGAGATTCTTCGGATCCACCCTGCCTGTCAGGGTCGGTTGGGTCAGCGTGTAGTTGCCAATGTCAGCGCCCGTCAGGCTGAAGCCGGTGTTCGCCACCGGCTTGGCAGCCCCGACGTGGGCGTCCGCATAGGAGGCGGCCAGGGAGCGGAGTTGCACATCCTCCGAGCCAAACACACCCACCAAGGTTCCCCCGCTCAACGGCGCGTCGCTCGATCCGTCGTAGATTCGATCCGCCACCGTCGCCCCGGTGATCGTCAGTGCCTTCGCTGTGATCGTGCCTGTCACTCCCGTGGGCTGGGTCAAGGCGTAGTTGCTGGCCAAGGTGGTGTTGTTTTGCAGGACATACCCGGACACTGCCACGGGCTTGCCGGCGCCCACGTTCTTGTCGGCGAAGCTGGCAGTGACACCGGAATCATCCAACAGAACCGATGCATTGGGCAATACACCCACCAGTGTCGCCGTTGGGGCCAGAGTCGCCCCCGTCGTGGTGTCATATTCCCGGGTCGCCACCGTCACACTGGAGATCGTCACAGGCCGGGCGGAAATATTCGCCCGCAAGGAAGGCACGGCCCCGGTCAGGACGTAGTTGGCCGCCTCGGATCCCGCCAGGGTCAGGCCCGAAGCAGCGACCGGCTTGTTGGTTCCAGCATGCTCGTCCGTAAAGGCGATTGTCGCACCCGTGATGGAGAGGGCGACATTGTCTCCTGCCAGAACACCAGTGAGGCTGTCGTTGGAAACCGTCGCATCGGCCGTGCCGTCGAACACCTTGTCGTCCGCCTCCAGCGTGGCAATCGTCACCGCCTTGCGGTCCACATCCCCAGTCAATCCGGTCAGATCCAGCTCGTAGTTCCCCGCATCCGCACCCGTCAGGGAAAGCCCGCTCAGCGTGACCGTCTTACTTGTGCCCGCGGAGGCCGAGGCGTACGTCCCCGCCACCGTGCCGCTTAGGTTGACCGCATCGCCACCGATCTTTCCTACCAAACTGCCCACCCCGGTCACCGGGGCGGTCGTGGTCCGGTCATAGTCGCGCGTCGTCACGCTCAGGCCGGTCAACCGTCAGGGTCTTCGGCGTGATCGTGCCGGTCACGGAGGGGGCATTGGAGAGGATATAGTAAGCCGCGGTCGTCCCGGTCAGGTTGGTCGTGGTGGTGATCGGTCGGTTCATCCCCACGGACTTGTCAGCATAGGTCGCCGGAGAGGCATAGTCATAGGCCACATCATCACTGCCGACCACGCCGGAGAAGACCACGTTGCTGATCGTGGCGGTGGCCGAGGCATCATACACACGTGTCTCCCCTGCCACGGAAACCACCGTTAGACCTTTGCGCGGAATCGTGAAATTGCTCGAGGCCGATCCCGGCACACCCGAATTCCGGATGCTGGCAGTGACCGTGTAGCTGCCAGGCACCACCGGGGCGTTGGTGGAGTTGTAGGCACTCCCCTTCGCGTCCGTCCCTTGGTAGGTGTAGGCAAAGTCCAGCAACGTCAGCACCGTCCCGTTCGTGTTCGTGTAAACCGCGGAAGCGGTGTAGGTCTTGGGTTGGCCGTCATATTCAAAACTGGCCGGGGCGGCCAGGGCCACCGTTGGCAGCGGCACGCCCGGGGGCCAGAAGATCTGCAGGCTGTTCGTGGCTGAACCCTCGTAGTTCACGTCGTCGATCTCCGCTACTACCGTGTAGGTGCCCAGGCCGGCCGGAGTCACCAAGCTGCCGTTGTACCGGAGCTTCAGGCCCAGGCCGGACGGGGTGGTGTTCGTGTTCGTCGAGGCAATCGGGAATCCGGTGAACAGGTTGCTTTGCGAAAGCAGGGTGACCGTCGCCGCCGCCTTCGTCACCACCAAGGTGTTTGTCCGGCTTACCGTTTCGTAATTGACCGCGTCGGTCGGATAGAAGGTGGCGATCAGCTTGTTCGTGCCACCGTTGAGCACGGCCCCGGCCACCTGATTATAGGTGATCGAACCCACCACCCCGTTGATTTCCGAGGCGCCCAACTCGGTGGTCAATGCCGTTCCGTAAGGAATCGGGTTGAGAGAACCCCAAGTCAGCACCGGCGTGCCCTTGCTCACCACCAGCGTGTTCGTCCGCAAGGCGATCGCGAAGTTGTTGGTGTCCGCGGGGGTGAAGGTCGCCACCAGGTTGTTCGTCCCCGCGTTCGGAATCACCCCGGAAGGGGGTGCATACGAGAAGGCACCGGCCAGGCTGTTCGATTCCGTTGCACTCAGCTGCATGCCGCCCAAGGCCGTCGGATAAGTCACCGCCGCCAGGTTGCTCCAGAGAATCACCGGATTGCTCCGGGTGATCGTGAAGGTGGCCGTCTTGTCCACATCCGGGTTGGTCTTGACCGACGCGGTGATCGTGTAGGTTCCCGCATCGGTCGGCGGCACGCTGTTGGAGTAGACCGTGCCGGCATTGTTTGTGCCAACGTAGAGATAGTTGAAGTCGTTCGTCGTGTACGAAATCGGGCTGTTGCTCACGGAAACCGCCGTGTAGGTCTTGGGCTGACCGTTGTAGACGAGGTTCGGTGGCGCGTTCAGCTTGATGGTGGAGATCATTTGCAGGCCCAGCACCTTGGCCGTGGACGGCGTGGTCGTTCCGCCGGGGATGGAGATCCCGCTGGCCGCCTCCTCGGAGAGAACGAAGTTGGCGTCCCGCTGCCCGGAGGTGTTTTTGGCGTAGTCGGCCAGACTGACGTACTTGTTGCCGCCGTAGTTCACCCCGCCGTTGCTGTCGGCGACAAAGAAGTTCAGGGTCGCCTTCTTGATGTTGTCCAGCCACTTGGTGCCGGCCGCGCTCAGGGTGTTGGCGAAGTCCGCCAGGAAGCCACCCTTGAACACCTGGTTGGTGCCGAAGGCGAAGTTGTTCGGCAGGGTCAGGTAGAAGTTGAGCGCGTTGGCCGAGGAGAAGTCGCTGCCGAACGGCGTGGAGCCCGTCAACCGGACCACATCGTTCACCGAGTTCATCGGGGCCGTGTAGTTCGGGTTGAAGCCGAACAGCTCGAAGTTAAAGTCCAACCCGCCGCTGAGGTTTAGCGACGTTGCGGTCAGAATGCCCGGGCTGTTCCCGGCATCCACCATCCCACTGCCCGAGATCCGGCCCATCCGGCCGGAACCGCCCAACACCGCGTTGGAGGCCACCGTCACCGATCCCGTGCTCACCAAGGCGCCGTTGACGACCAGCTTGCCGGCGTCCACAGCCGTCGTCCCGGTATAGGTGTTGCTGCCACTTAGGAAGGTCGTGCCCGTCCCCTTCTGCGTGAATCCTCCCGTGCCGGAGATCACCCCGCCGAATTCGGAGAGGTTCGTGCCGCCGACCGCGAGCGTCCCCGCCCCCAAGACCACCTGCCCGTTGATGGCATTGATCTTGGAGAACTCCTGCGTCTTGCCGCTGAGGTCGAGGATCGAGTTGCCACCCTGCAGGATCAGGGAACTGCCGGAGGCAAAGGAGCCGTTGGTCCCCAGCTTTAACGTGCCGCCCGTTACCTTGACCTCACCCGTGAACGTGTTGGCCGCACCAATCGTGGTCAACCCGTTGCTCCGTTTCAACAAGCCGGCCTGGAAGGCAGGGAAGTTGCTGTCCCCTGCAAAGTCCGCGATGACAGCGTTGATCTCACCCTGGGAGGTCACCGTCTGCGCCGCCCGGATCTCCGCACCGCCCACCCGGTTGATCGTTCCCGCCGTCTCCAGTGCGCCCACCAGGATGTTGGTCCTCACCAGCAACACCGTGTTGGTCTGGACGTCCAGGAAGATGGATCGGTCCAGCGCAGTCGAGCTGTCGATCGTCAACTGACCGCCGGACAACACCGCATCGCCCAGGAAGGTATTGTTGCCGGAGAGGGTCAGGTTTCCGGTGCCGACCTTCGTAAATCCGCCCAAGCCGCTGATCTGACCCGACCAGGTCGTGGAGCTGTTGTCCATCCCGGCCGTTAGGGTGTTCGTGCCCAAAATCACGGAACCCGCCCCGGCCAGCGAACCGATTCCGTCGTTGCCACCGAGTTGCAGCGTCGCCCCGCCCGCCACAATGACGGCGGAGGCGTCGCTCAGCAGGTTGGAACCTGTCGTGAGGACCCGTCCGCTGTTCACCCGTGTGGCGCCGGTGTAGGTGCTCGCGCCGGATAGGGTCAATGTGCCCGTGCCGTTCTGCCGCAACTCCCCGTTGCCGCTGACCCCGCCTGGCAGGGTCAGGTCGTCGGATCGGTTGAAGGCTAGAACGCCTTGGTTCGTGATCGCGCCGCTACCGATCGCCCCACTCGTCCCGCCGTTGCCAATCTCCAACACACCGTCGGAGATGGTCGTGCCGCCGCTGTAGGTGTGGTTGCCCGTCAGGGTCACGGTGCCAGCCGCCAGCTTGGTGAGGCGCCCCCCGCCGGAGATCAAACCTCCATAGGCCAGGTTGTTGCTGCGGTTGAAAATCAGAACCCCGCTATTGACCACATCCCCCGTGCCCAGGGATCCAACGGTTCCGCCGTTGCCCACCTGCAGGACTCCCGCCTCGATTGTCGTCAGACCGCTATAGCTGTTGTTGTTCGTCAGCGTGATGGTGTTGGCACCCTTTTTCAGCAAGGTTCCCGTACCGGAAACTTGGCCTCCCAAGGAGACCGCATCGGAACGGTTGAGGATCAGGGCGCTGTTGTTGATGATGCTACCCGTCAGCCATCCCGTGGTTCCGCCCGCTCCCAGCTGCAGTGTGCCCTGGGAAATGGTGGTGCTGGTCTGACTTCCGCTTCCCGCCAACGTCAGGGTTCCTGTGCCGGTCTTGTTCAGATCAAACGCACCCCCGATGGCACCCGACAGAATCAGCGAAGTACCGGTCACATCCGCCGTGCTGTTCGCACCCAACGTGACCGCCCCGCCAAAGAGGCTGGATCCCAGGCTGTTCGCCAACGTTCCACCGTTCAGCGTCAGCCCCTCGGCCGTGGTGTACTGGACGCTGCGGAAGTCCACCCGGCTGGAAGCACCCACCGTCGTACCACCGGCCGTCGTGCCCAACGCGTTGTTGGTCGTGAGCGTCAACGTGCCTGCACTCACCGTGGTCAGGCCGGTGTAGCTGTTCGAGGCCGTGAAGGTCTGATTGCCCGTGCCGATCTTCACAATCTGCCCGTTCGTTCCAATGATCGTGCCGCCAAAGGTCGTGCTCGTGTTATCACTTCCCATCGTCAGGGTCTTGCTGCCCAGGCTGACCGTACCGCCTGTGCTGCCT
>RFMG01000228.1 GCA_009927835.1 Verrucomicrobiota bacterium
CTCGGGGGAGCCGCCAACGTTCTCTACCGCAACAGCCTCAGCTCCACCCTCAGCAATCGCCTTTCGACCACGGGAACTGGTATCCAGCGCATCTTCACCACGGACACCTCCTATGCCGTGGCCTCCAACCAGGAATATTTTTACCCGCCCACCGCCTTCAACCAGCACACGAATCCCATCATGAATGGGAAAGCCCGCACCGAAATCACCACTGCCTCCACCACCTTGTCCGCCATTCAGGCGGAGTATGATGCGGCCCGCTCCAACAATCCCACCAACTTCCTGGTCCTGCACCTGACCGCCCCGCAGATCACGGGGGATGCCACGATCAACCTTGGCTCCTTCACCTCGGTGATGTTGGACGGCACGATCAACCTGAATGCCGGCATCACCGCCTTTGCCTCCACCACGAACACGCACATCTGTTTGTCGGGAGGCATGGTTCTGGGCGGTAACACCACCGGTCGACCCGGTCTCTCCTTCGCCAACTGTTCGCGCATCATCATCGAAAACATGACCCTGAATGACTTTGGCGACAAAGCCACCCGGGTCGAAAACTCCGACGTGATCGCCTTTGCCGGATGCGGAACTCCCTGCATGGTCACCGGCTGCACAATCAATGGAGGAGCCGCCCGGGGGATCTGGACCAAAGGCAACTCGCTGGCAAGCACCGCTGGATTCATCCTGACCGATAACTCGATCTCCAATGTGAACATGGATGGGATCGATTTTGATGTCACCACCTCCTCCTCCCTTGCGATGGACAACACCTGCGTCAAAAACATCCGCTACGGCATCTTCACGGAGGAAGGCGCCAATCTGAATCACCTGATCCGCAATTCCTGTATAAGCAATGAAATCGGGCTGAACCTTTACTCTTCAGCGACCAACAACACGATCCGGAACACCCTGGTCGGCAATCTTTGCACGGCGAACCAAAGGGGAATTCGCTTTGGTGCCGCTTCCCCCTGGGAGACCAGTCAGAATTTCGCCTTCAACAACCAGATCACCGGTTCCACTTCCTCTGGGATTGACGCCCAGAAATACGGCTCCGCCAACTACTGCTCTCAGAATCTTCTCTCCGGGAACCTGGCCAACCTCGGTTCCACCATCTCCACGGTCTTTTTTAATCCACCCCTCGCAACCTTTTCGTCGGGCCTGACCTATGCCGACTGGACTACCCGGTATGTTTGGTATGGGTTAGACAACTCCCTAACCGCCGACCCCAACGTCAACGGAAGCTCCAACTTGCTCGACTATGCCTTGGGGCAAAATCCGCTCGCCCCAGCCTCACCAATACTTCCCGTCTCCGGTTACGATGGCACGACCCCCAACGGGCCTTGGGTGACCTTGACCTACCGCCATAATAAAACCGCCACCGATCTCACCTATGAAACCTGGTCTTCCCCCGACCTGAAAAACTGGACCCTGCAGAGCGTGGACGGCAGCACGGTGGTGAACGAGACGATCCATCCGGATGTGGACGGGGACGGCGCCACCGAGCTCTTGCGCACCCGGATCAAAGTTGATCCAACGGAAACCAAACGCTTCCTTCAGTTGAAGGTCCGCAAAAACTAACGAAAGACCAATTACGGTCCGACTAAGTTGAGCGACACATCGCTGAACTCGACAGAATCGGCCGACAGAACTTCATGGGTCACAAACCCCAGGGCGTCGAAACCACTCGTCGTCGGTTCACTATCCTTCGCCGAATAGCGCACCATCGGGGTCGGAACATCTCCCGCCCCATCCATCGACGATTCAATCTCGATCGCACCTCCCGTTTTCTTCAGGGACATCACCACCACATAAGCCCCATCCTTGATCGTCTTGGAGCCCGTCACGCTCGGACCGAGGTTCCGAGCCGCCTCCTGTCCTTTGGCATCCTTCATTCCGCTGAAATCCGCGTCGTTTTCCGCCAATCGGGCAAGCAAAGCGCCCCCGGGAAACGCCTTGTCAAAACCGGCATATGCGCAATACCCCAGCCACCCCCGACTGTGGTCCTTGGAACGCTTTTTGAAAATTCCGTACCGAAAGTTTCCCGTCCCCGCCACCCCCGCGAAGCGGACATTCAACTTCATCTTCAGGGTTTGCCCTTCCCCAATTTCTGTCGGGGGGAAAAAAGCTGCCAGATTCTTGCCTTTGGACCCAAAACCCTCCCCGCCAAAGATGATTTTTCCCGCCTCCTCCTTGGGTCCAAACTTCTGATCCTTGGCACCCACGACACACCATCCCGCCACAGGGAGATCGATTTCTCCCGCCACCGAAAACGGGGGAAACCCCAAACCAGAAAATAGTAAAAAGCAGAATCCAAGGCCGCAGGCAGGGATTGAGGAAATCTTCATCAACTCAAGAGTTGCGAACTCCCCTTTTTTTCACAAGCCTAATCATCCAACTGCGCGTCCATCTCACACTCACCTCGAGTTCCAGCTTGTCTTCCGAAGTAACTCACCTTCAGGATGAGGGATGAAGATTTTCACAGGCCGGCTGTCCCTGTTTCCTTTCTCCCTTCGCGCCTTATTTCTGCTTCACCTTGGGCTTGTTTTCCCTCTTGCTGCGCATGCGGCCGATCCGTTTTTTACCCCGCCGGAAGCCCCTTTTGTCACCAGCCCAAAAGAGGTAATCGAGCGCGTGACAATTCCTTCGGGCAAGGTCGAGGCCGCCCAATCCCTGATTGATTCGGCCCGCAAGGAGAAGCCGGACGCCGTCCTGCTCCTTGAGGCAACCGGAAACCTGGAAGTGGGAACCACACCTCTTCGATTGGGTTCCAAAATGTGTCTCCACCTTTCAGCTTCAGCCGGTGTGGTAGCTGCAGAATCGTGCTCCTCTCCAAGTTTAATCTCAGTCGAAAAAGCTGAATTCGTCTCCATCTCTTCCGATGGAAACGGTTATGCCACTCTCGATGGCGGAGCCAAGCCCGTCACCGGAATCCAGATCACCGAGGGATCCCGCATCAATCTCGACCAGCTGCGCATTCTCCGCTGCGCCAAGACCGGAATCGACTACCGCGGCACAACCAACGTGACCGCCCTCAACGAAGCAGCCAGCCTCACCCGCTCCTACCTCGAGAGAAACGGGGACGGATTGAAGGTCGATCAAACCGGCGGATTCCAATGCCTGGACAATGTTTTCAAAAATCAGACCGGCACAGCTTTATCCATCAACTCCCTCAACAGTATCGTGGCCGGGAACACTTTCTCGGGAAACAAAACCGACCTGCAAAGCAGTTCCGACCG
>RFMG01000028.1 GCA_009927835.1 Verrucomicrobiota bacterium
GTTTCCGTCCCTTTTGGGACGTTCGCCTGGACCGGCCGACTCCGATTCTCCCGCTTGTGAAGTTGTTCCTTTTCCCGCCGCAGCCTTTTCCGAGGCCTGACGATACAGCTCCGTGCTGACCGCCTGCACCAACGTGTTCAGCTTCTCAGCTGTGTCCTTGATCGCCGCCTCATCGTCTTTTTTCACGGCTTCCTTGACCGCATTCGCCGCATCCTCGATCTCCTTCTTCTTTGCGGCATCCAGCTTGTCCCCCATCTCCTTGATCATCTTCTCTGCCGCAAAGGCGGTGTTCTCGGCCTGGTTACGCGCCTCGATCTTCTCCTTCGCCTTCAGATCCTCCGCCTCGTGCTCCTTCGCCTCCCGGGTCAGCTTCTCGACCTCCTCCTTGGAAAGCCCGCTCGAGCCGGTGATCGAAATCTTCTGCTCCTTCCCCGAACCCAGATCCTTGGCGGAAACCTGCAAAATTCCGTTCGTATCGATGTCAAAAGTGACTTCAATCTGCGGCGTCCCGCGCGGCGCGGGAGGGATCCCATCCAGATGGAACGTCCCCAAACGTTTATTGTCGCGGGAAAGAGGCCGCTCCCCCTGCAAAATCACAATCTCCACCCCTGGCTGGTTGTCCGAATAGGTGCTGAACACATTCGTCTTTTTCGTCGGAACAGTCGTGTTCCGAGGAATCATCGGGGTCGCCACACCGCCGGCCGTCTCGATCGCGAGAGTGAGCGGTGTCACGTCGAGCAGCAGCACGTCCTGCACGTCCCCTTTCAGCACCCCGCCCTGGATCGCAGCACCAATGGCCACGACCTCGTCCGGATTCACACCCTTGTGGGGTTCTTTTCCGATCAGCTTCCGAGCAGTTTCGACAATCGAGGGCATCCGGGTCATTCCCCCAACCAGCACAAGCTCGTCAATCTGGGTCGAGGAAAGTCCGGCATCTTTGAGGCAGGCATTCACCGGTCCAATCGTCCGCTCCCGCAACTTGTCCGTCAGCTGCTCCAGCTTCGCCCGGGTCAGCTTCTTTGCGATATGCTTCGGACCCGAAGCATCCGCGGTGACGAAAGGCAGATTGATCTCGTACTCCTGGGCCGAGGAGAGCGCGATCTTCGCCTTCTCCGCCTCCTCCCGGATCCGCTGGAGGGCATCGGGTTGCCCGTGCAGATCGATCCCCGAGTCGGCCTTAAATTCCGCAATGATCCAATCCATCACCGCCATGTCCCAGTCGTCTCCTCCCAAATGGGTGTCCCCATTGGTCGCCTTCACTTCAAAGAGTCCGTCCCCGATGTCCAAAACGGAAATATCAAACGTTCCACCGCCCAAATCATAAACCGCGATTTTCTCGTCCTTCTTCTTGTCCAACCCGTACGCCAGAGAGGCCGCCGTCGGCTCATTGATGATCCGGAGAACCTCCAGGCCGGC
>RFMG01000027.1 GCA_009927835.1 Verrucomicrobiota bacterium
AGCTGAATCTCTCCCCCACCACATGCTCATCCGGCTGCTTCGTCCAACCCTCCGCCTTCTTCCCCGAAATCCAATCTCCCGCCTCCTTCACGATCGCCTCCCGCACCCCCGCCCCCTCCCGGATTGCCCAACCCACACGCACCAACGTGTCCGCCGCCCGCAAAACATTCGGATGCGCATGCGTGCTTCCCACATGCTCCTTCACCACCGCCCGCAACCTCCCCAACTTCAGATCGTTGCACGCCGCCATCAGCGCCGGCACATGCGCCAACCCCCCGATATGCTCATCCCGGATGCCACACTTCGCCAGCGGCTTCCCCTGCGCGTACCTCGTGAAAAATCCACGGTGACACTCCTCCACATACGTGTCCCGATGCCGCCCCGGCGTCAGCATGAAATCCGCATAATGCCGCAACCAACCCTCGGACGAATATCCCCCATGGGACCGGATCCAATCGTACAGCTCCCGCGCCAGCTGCAGATTCAGGGTGTTCTCCCCCGCTTTTAAAAACTGATGGTAATGAACCCCGCGCTGTCCCCAATACTGCGCCTGCTCGTGCAGAATCTCCCCCTTCTCATTCAGCGGGGTGTACTTCGATCGCCAAAGAATGCTGTCCGCATGCGGATTCCGGGGCGCCCGGTAACCCACCACGGTTCCATAATCCCGCGCCAGAGCCGCACGATCATAATACCAGTGCACGGGCATCGCCAAAGCGTCGGCGCACAGCGCCCCGACCAAACCCTCCAGGAAATGTTTCCCCATCACCCGGTGCTAGTTTGGGCGCAGAATCAGGTAGAACGCCAGGCTCACCATCGAGACAAACGTGACGCCCCCCGTCACCCACAGAAAAATCTGGAGACGCGTGATCGACCCCTTCCCCATCTTCTCCTCCAGATCCTTGATCCCGCCCGAAAAATAAACCACGATCGAAAATAGGAACACGATCCACAAAAACAGGATCAGGAACGGCAGATTCGCCACCATCCGCGACAAATCCGGCAAGTAAGTCGTCAACTCCCGCAACCGGCTCATGAAAGACTCCACAGCCCACCCTATGCCCCCTTCCCCCAAAATCAAATTTCCAACCCCCTTTTTCCACCTCCCGCCTTCTACCAGCCCCCTTCCCATCACCTTCTCACCTTCACACTTTCCCACATTCAAACCCTCCGAATTCCGATTTTCGAATTCCGAATTTC
>RFMG01000025.1 GCA_009927835.1 Verrucomicrobiota bacterium
TCCGGACGGGTCACTGGATTTTTGACCGGGCTTTTGGCAGAACGGAAATTTCTCACGTTCGTATCCTAGGCTGATTTTCGACAAGGGAACAGACTTACTGATTTAAGGTCGTTTTGATCCGCAAGAATTTTGGGCCAGCGGAGGAGATGGGAACCGAGGCCTTCCGCCTTTCAAAGGTGGTGCCGCTGATGTCCACCGTTCCCAAAGTTGCAACCGATATACCGCTATCCGGGCTTGCGCTATTCACCCAAACACCATTGGCGGACAGGTCCGTGCTTACCTCGGGGAGAATGGAGAGAGTTGGGTCATCCACCCTCGCCAGGTAAG
The DNA here is from genome assembly GCA_009927835.1 of Verrucomicrobiota bacterium. Taxonomy (GTDB): domain Bacteria; phylum Verrucomicrobiota; class Verrucomicrobiia; order Methylacidiphilales; family Verrucolacustridaceae; genus Verrucolacustris. The sequence continues at coordinate 328 of RFMG01000025.1, forward strand.
TGAGGGAAAGTTCGTTGTCAGCATAACTGAACACTGGCATTCGATCCTGATCATTCCGGTTTGCCGCACCACCCAAGGCGTACTCGAGCAGGGCCACCACCCCGTCGTTATCCAAATCACTCGTCGGGCTCACGTCCCCCATCACACTGGCAAAGGTTTGATTTGCCAGCACGAGACCGCTGATCGTCACATCATCAATGCCCAGCGCCAACGGCTCGCTGGAGGTGGTCGCCACCGTCCATCGCAACCAGAGATCCTGGTTGATCCCCACGTTCAGGTTGCTCAGGGTGATCGTATTGGTCGTGCGGTAGGAGCTCGAGGAACCATTCAGGTTGGCGTAACTCGCACTGGTCACCGGAGGGGTGTAACCAAGCTGGGAGGTCCACGTTCCGCTCTTCAGGCCGGCCGCATTGATCTGGGTGGCGAAGGTCAAGGTGGTGTCGCTTTTACCGGAGGTGGTGGCGGAATATTGCTCGACCAAAAAGCTGACCGTACATCCATTCAGGATTTTACCGGTGCTGTTTTTGAGGCGGAGCCCCATGTACACCTTGTTGTTGGTCCAAGGCAGTCCACCCAATGCCCGGTCCGTAATGGAGCTGGCCTGACCCATGCTCATGAGTCCTGCCTGGGCCTCCGGCGGAGGGGAGTTGAGGTTGTAGGTGCTGGAGGAACTGTTGAGCGAGCGGTATCCAAGGAACCCCTGATCCAGCGTGGCCGACCACCCCTCCATGCTGGCATTGCTTCCGTTGGGTCCGCCGTCCGTCCAAACGGAGAAGTTTGTACTTCGGATGTTATAATTGGTGCTTTTTTCCAGCCCGTCGAAACTCTGTGTGTAGGTAAAGTTTGCGTTCGAGATGTTTTTGAAACTGGTAGGAGCGGGATTTACGGTGATCGTGGCGGTGGAGGAGATCGATCCATAGGTATTGAGTGCTGTCACGGTATAGATTCCGCTTTCCGTGGTCGCCGCCGGTATGAACGTGTAGCTTGATTCCGTGGCTCCGGGAATGGTCACTCCATCTTTTTTCCATGAATAACTCGGAACAGGTGCCCCCACAAAGGTCGCTGAAAGTGTCACCATGTCGTTGACATATACGATGCTGTTCCTCAACGCCTTGGTCACAACCGGGGCGGTATTGATTGCCACCGTGGCTGCTGCACTGGTGCTGGTTCCGTACAAGTTGCTCACGCTGCACGTATAGCTCCCCGCATCCGTTATTCCGATCGACGGCAAAACCAAAATAGGTCCAGTGGCTCCGGTGAGGACCACCCCATCCTTTCTCCATTGGTAGGTAACCGAAGTGGAGCCGTCCGTGGTAACCGATAAATTGATCGTTTCACCAAGATTCAAGGATTGATCCTGCGGTTGATTCAAGATGACAGGGGCGGTCGAGGCGGGACCGGTCTGCACCGCCAGAAGTCTGGGGCCGGCCCCTGCTTTCTCCTTCGACGTGATGACCACTCCTGCCGACTGAATGTCGCCCGTGGTACGAACATTGGTCAGATCCGCGGAGTAGTTCCAACGGTGTTCCTGGACCACCAAAAAAGAGGCGTATCCACTCGTCCTGGATTTCACAAAATCGGTCACATCCAACATCCTTCGTGTTGGAATCGTGGAATTGACCCAGATCTGACCCAACATCCTCGCCGCAGGATTGGTTCCCGTGTTCAAGGCCACGTTTTGAGCAATCTGACTCCCTGCCGAAGCCCCCTGCTTCAACACGCTACTCAAGGACGACCAAGTGGAAGATCCCTCCGTCCAACTGTCTGTGGTCAAACCGTACACATGAGCCTGCACTGGTGTGGAACCAACACTCGTGGCGGCCCCCAGATCCAGCACGACCGATTTCAGATTGGAGGAAGATGCGGTGGGGGTAGGGATTTTAATGAGAACAGCCTTTCGGCCATCCACGGTGCCATCCGCTCGGGCCTGCATGGAGGTTAACGCCCCGCCGGTGTTACCTGAATTCGTCCCATCGCCCACCTGCGTATCTTCCGTTGCGGTGGTCGAGGTCAAGGAAGCCGACTGATTGGGAATCGTCACCAACCAAACCGATTGGGCCGGGATCTGACCCAAGTAAACCTGCCCGCTCTTCACATTGACGACTTGGGATACCCCTCCGCTGCATGCGGGACTCACCTCCTCCACCAGCACGGGAGTTCCGTCGGGGATCGACCAAGCTCCAAGTTTCAGGCTGAAGGCGATCCCGCTCGATTTCTTGTTGGCCAAATAGACGTAGATGTTGCCCGAGGCGGGATCC
>RFMG01000155.1 GCA_009927835.1 Verrucomicrobiota bacterium
GACAAGCACATCGAGATCATTGTCCGACAGATGCTCCGCAAGGTGAAGATCACCGAGCCGGGCGACACGCAGTTCCTTTGGGGGGAACAGATCGAGAAGACCACCTTTGAGGAGGTGAATCGTGCGGTGGAGCAGAAGGGTGGAAAGCCGGCCGAGGCGACCCCCGTGCTCCTGGGAATCACCAAGGCCTCGTTGGAGACGGAGAGTTTCATCTCCGCCGCCTCCTTCCAAGACACGACTCGAATCCTGACGGATGCGTCGACCTTGGGCAAAGTGGACAAACTCCTTGGATTCAAAGAGAACGTGATCATGGGTCATTTGATTCCGGCTGGGACCGGGTTCAGCGCCTATCGCAAGATCAAGCTTTTGCATCTCGGTGAGCCTGTTGGAGATGCGTTGGTCAGCACGCAGCCGGAAGAGGACAGGGCGCGCAAAGTCGCCTTGGATATTCCCGCGGCGTTGGCCAGCTAAAGCGAAAATCTTCTCGAAATCGCTTGCCGACAATGGGTTTTTTCGGCATGATTTTGTTTCCGCTGTTATCCGGCCGGAGCCTTGAGAGGCTAACCAGTCAGGTTTTGCGGCATGTGACGGTTCGGTTGAATCGTCCTCCATGCGTGCGCTTTTTGGCGCTTCATGGGCCTCTCCCGGGCATGTCGTCGAACTAAAGTAAGCAGGGGAAGAGGACATCGACGACCTATGCCGACGATCAATCAGCTTGTGAGAATGGGCCGCTCCGCCGTCAATCGCGGAACGAAGTCCCCTGCCTTGCACGGCTGTCCCCAGCGCCGGGGGGTTTGTCTACAGGTGATGACTCGTACCCCGAAAAAGCCGAATTCGGCACTCCGCAAGGTTGCCAAGGTGCGTCTCTCCAACGGGGAGGAAGTGATCGCGTACATTCCGGGGGAAAACCATAATTTGCAGGAGCACTCGATCGTTCTGATTCGCGGGGGTCGTGTGAAGGATTTGCCGGGCGTTCGTTACCATATTGTCCGGGGAACCTTGGATGCGCTGGGCGCTGCCGGTCCCAGCAACTCGAACAAACTTTCCCGTCTTGTCTCCCGCAGCAAGTACGGTGTCAAGAGGCCCAAAGGCGGAGCCAAACCCGCGGCCGAAGCCAAGCCGGCCAAAGCCTAAAGGATCCCGAGTCATGTCCCGCCGCCGCCGCCATATCTCCCGCAAAACCGTCGCGGATCCTGTTTTTGAAAGCCTCCTTGTGGGCCGGATGATCGGTTACATCCTGAAAGAGGGCAAATTGTCCACCGCCAGTCGACTCGTCTACAACGCGATCGAGCGTGCGAATGAAGGGGGATCGGGCGGGGATCCGTTGGCGGTGGTTCAAAAAGCGGTGGAAAATGTGAAGCCACGCCTGGAGGTGAAATCCCGTCGGGTGGGTGGAGCGACCTATCAGGTTCCCGTGGAAACCACCCCGGAGCGACAGCTTTCCCTGGCATTGCGTTGGATCGTTGAGTTGGCCAACAAACGGAAAGGGGTCGCGTTTGAAAAGGCGTTGGCCCAGGAGATCCGGGACGCGGCCACCGGACAGGGCAACGCCGTCAAGAAGCGGGATGAAACCCATCGGATGGCGCAGGCCAACCGGGCCTTTGCCCATTTGCGCTGGTAAGGAACGATCATGGCCGCTCCCACCAACTCTGCCCGTAGCTACTCGCTGGAACGGACCCGGAACATCGGGATCTGCGCCCATATCGATGCGGGAAAAACCACACTGACGGAGCGGGTGCTTTTTTACACGGGCAGCATTCACAAAATGGGGGAGGTGCACGAGGGGACGACCGTGACCGATTGGATGGAGCAGGAGCGGGAGCGCGGAATTACGATCACCTCGGCCGCCACGACTTGCTTTTGGCCGGTCAAAGAGGAAGCCGGGCTCGTCAAATCTTTCGAAAAAACAAAAAACCGCATCAACATCATCGACACTCCCGGGCACGTGGATTTCACGGCCGAGGTTGAGCGATCCCTGCGTGTCCTGGACGGTGCGATCGCCGTTTTTTGCGGTGTGGCGGGGGTTCAACCCCAGAGTGAGACCGTTTGGCGGCAGGCCAACAAGTACGGGGTGCCCCGAATCGCCTTTGTCAACAAAATGGACCGGACTGGCGCTGATTTTGAAAAAGCATTAACGGAAATGAAAACGAAGCTGGGCGCGAACGCCTGGCCGATCCTCATCCCGCTGGGGAAAGAGGATCACCTGCAGGGTCAAATCGACGTGATCAACCAGAAGGCCATCCTGTACTCCGACAGCAAGGACCTCGGATCCACCTACAAAATCGAGGAGATCCCCGCGGAGTGGAAGGAGATCGCCAAAAAAAGGCTGGAGGAGCTGATCGAGGCCATCGCGGACGTGGACGAAGAGGTCGGAAACATGTTTCTCGAGGAAAAAAAGCCGACGACCAAGCAGCTCAAGGAGGCGATTCGTCGGGCCACGTGTGCGAACAAGTTCGTTCCGGTGGTCGGTGGATCGGCTTTCAAAAACAAGGGCGTGCAGTCCTTGGTGGATGCGGTCATCGAGTATCTTCCGAGTCCGATCGATATCCCCCCGGCCATCGGTCACAGCACCGAAAATCCCGAGGAGCGGATCCCGGTCAAGGTGGATGACAATGCGAAGTTCTGCTCCCTTGCCTTCAAGCTGTGGACCGATCCGTTCGTCGGAAAGCTGATCTTTTTCCGTGTCTATGCGGGGAAGTTGAGCAAAGGGGAGTTTATCTACAACTCCCGCACAGGAAAAAGGGAGCGCGTCAGCCGTCTGATCCAGATCCAGGCGGACAAGAGGGAGGACATCGACACGGTGTTTGCGGGAGATATCGCAGCGACCGTCGGGTTGAAGGATATCGCGACCGGGGACACCCTGCGGAACGAGGAGCTGGAAATCACGCTGGAGCCGCCGAGCTTCCCCGAGCCTGTGATCTCGATGGCTGTCGAGCCCAAGACGAAGGGGGATCGGGAGAAGATGGGGGAAGCCCTGCAGCGCCTTTCGGAGGAGGATCCCACGTTCCAAGTCCAGAGCAACGAGGAGACCGGCCAGACCATCATCAAGGGAATGGGGGAATTGCATTTGGAGATCATTTGCGACCGTTTGAAACGCGAATTCAGCGTGGAGACCAACTCGGGAGCGCCCCAGATCGCCTACCGGGAAACCATCACCAAGAGTTCGGGCGGCGAGGGCAAGTTGATCAAGCAGTCGGGTGGTCGCGGGCAGTACGGGCATGTGATCCTGCAGGTGGAGCCGCAGGAGCGCGGGAAAGGCATTGTTGTCGACAACAAGGTGACGGGCGGAAACATTCCCAAGGAGTACATCCCCGCTGTGAAGAAGGGTGTGCAAGAGGCCTTGTTGAACGGGGTGCTGCACGGATCTCCCGTCATCGACATGAAAATCGAAATCATGGACGGCTCGTATCACGAGGTGGACTCCAACGAGCTCGCGTTCAAAATGGCCGCCATCTTTGCCGTGAAGGACGCCATGCAGAAGGCAGGGCCGATTCTCCTGGAGCCGATCATGTCGGTGGAGTGCTCCACACCCGATGAGTACCAGGGGGATATTCTGGGGGACATCAACCGTCGGCGCGGGAAAATCATGAACGTGGACTCGAAAAATCTGACCTCGGTGGTGAAAGCGGAGGTGCCCCTCGCGGAAATGTTCGGTTATGTGAACACGATTCGTTCCCTCTCCCGCGGCCGGGCCGCCTACTCGATGGAGCCGTCTCACTTTGAGCAGGTTCCGGCGAGCGTGCTCGCGCAGGTCACCCAACAGAAGAAAGGCTAACCCATGGCCACCACAAGAATCCGCATCCGACTCAAATCCTTCGATTTCCGCCTGCTCGACAAGGCTGCAGGGGGAGATTTCGGAGACCGCCTCCCGCACGGGTTCGCGTGTGGCTGGACCCATTCCGCTACCCACCAAGATCGAGCGGTACACGGTGAATCGTTCGCCCCATTGCGACAAGAAGAGCATGGATCAATTTGAAATCCGAACCCACAAACGGCTTTTGGACATCCTGGAGCCGTCCGGCAAAACGGTGGACGAGCTGAAAAAACTGAACCTACCCGCCGGGGTGGACATCACGATCAAGATTTAAGAGGAGCCCCTGACGATGATTGAGCGTTTTGGCATGATCGGGAAAAAAGTCGGAATGACCCGGATCTACGATGATCAGGGGCTTGCGACCGCTGTGACGGTCATATCCGCAGAGCCCAATACCGTGTACGAGGTGCGCACCCCGGAGAAAAACAGGGTGAAAGCTGTTGTCATGGGAACAGGGGAGCGGAAAGCCTCGAGAACCAACAAACCCCAGCGGGTTGCGTTTGAAAAGGCGGGCCGAAAAAATCCCTTATTCCTGAGACAGTTCCGTGCCGCTCCCGCGGATCTTGCCGTTGGATCCGAAGTTGCCGTCACCCGATTCAAGGCCGGACAACTTGTCGACGTCTTTGGCCTCTCGAAAGGAAAGGGGTTCCATGGGGTCATGCGGAAGCACAATTTTGCCGGACAAGCGGATGCCCACGGATCCACAACCCATCGGCGGAACGGTGCGATCGGCTGCCGCTCCACCCCGGGGCGTGTTTACAAAAATGCCGGAATGCCCGGGCACCTGGGTTTGGACAACTGCACGATTCAGAACCTGAAGGTCATGCAGGTCCGCGAGGGGGAAAAGTTGCTTTTGGTCCGCGGCGCGATTCCGGGAGCCAACGGCAGCGTGGTGATTGTTCGGGATGCGAAAAAAGTGGCGGTGAAGGCCTAATTCCATGGCGCAAGCAAAAGCAATCGATCTGAGCGCGGCCGAGAAAGCCCTGGGTGTTGAGCTCTTCAAGAACCGAAGGGCAAGTCAGGCCTTGCATGAAGCGGTCACCGCCTATCGGGCAGCACGCCGTTCGGGCACTCATTCGACCAAGACAAAGGGAACGGTGGACCTGTCGGGGGCCAAGCCATGGAATCAAAAGGGCACGGGTCGCGCCCGGGCCGGGTACAAAGCCTCGCCCGTTTGGCGGGGGGGCGGCGTTGCATTCGGACCCCATCCGAGAAGTTACCGTAAGGACATCCCCAAGACCGTGTTGAGAACGGCCCTGCGACGGGCCATCAGTGATTTGGCGACGCAGGGAAAACTGCACAGCGGTACGGCACCCTCCTTGAAAGCGGCAAAAACGAAGGAGCTGATCGCCTGGTTGAAAGACGCCGGGCTTCCGCTTTCGGTCCTGCTGATCTTGGGCAAACCGGAATCAACCCTTTTGCGGGCTGCCAGCAACCTCGGCGAGGTGGATGTTCGTCCCGCCCGGGAGGTGAACGCGGAGGATCTGCTGCGTCGTCGGATGGTTTGGGTTTCCGAGGAGGCGTGGAAAGAGCTGGGAAGCCGTCTAAACGCGAAGGCAAAAACGGGGCAGACCTCATGAGACAGCCGACCGAAGTGATTTTCCGTCCGAGGGTTTCCGAGAAGGGAAGCCGCCTGGCCACATCCCATAACCAGTACCTGTTCGAGGTCGCACCCGATGCCACAAAACTGGAAATCCGCCAAGCCATCACGGCGCTTTTTGGGAAAAAGGTTCTTCGGGTCAACACCATGCGCCGGGCCGGCAAATCCAGGCGTTCTCGCCGAGGTGAACCGGGGAGAACCAATCACAGCAAGCGCGCCATCATCACCTTGGCCGAGGGCCAGAAAATCGAACTCGCCTAGGAGCCACACCATGCCCCTCAAAGAATTCCGTCCCTTGACCCCTTCGTTGCGTTTCACGCAGCTGCATGATTTTTCGGAACTGACGCCGGACTCGGCCCCGGAAAGAAGTCTGATGGAGATCAAGCGCCGCACGGGGGGACGCAACGCCCATGGTCGCACCACGTCGCGCCATCGGGGGGGTGGACACAAGAAACAGTTTCGAATCATCGATTGGAACCGCCGCAAGAGGACGAAGGCAGGAAAAGTGATCGGGATTCAGTACGATCCCAACCGCTCCGCCCGCATCGCCCTGATCGATTACGGGTCGAAGGAGAAAGCCTATATTTTGGCCCCCGAGGGATTGAAGGTGGGCGGGACAGTCTCAGCAGGTCCCCATGTGCCCGCCGAAGTGGGAAATGCGTTGCCCTTACGGGTCATTCCGCAGGGCCTCCCTTTGCACAACATTGAGATGGTCCCCGGGCGCGGTGCGCAGATGGTGCGCTCGGCCGGGGCTGCGGCGATCTGTACGGCGATCGACAAGGATTACGCCCTTGTCCGTCTGCCCTCCGGCGAATTGCGGAGACTGCATGCGGATTGCTATGCAACCGTGGGGCAGGTCGGAAATGTCGCCCACGAAAAGGTAAGTTTGGGAAAAGCGGGACGCGGTCGTTGGCTGGGTCGTCGACCTCACACCCGTGGCATGGTGATGAACCCTGTGGATCATCCGATGGGTGGGGGGCAGGGAAAGAGCAAAGGGGGAGGGGGGCGTCAGCACCCGGTTTCCCCCTGGGGCCAATTGGCCAAGGGTTTGAAGACCCGTCACCGACACAAGACCTCGAACCGGTTCATTGTTGAGGACCGGAGAAAGAAGAGATCCTGATGAGCCGGAGTTTGAAAAAAGGGGCCTTTATCGATGATCACCTTTTGGTCAAAGTCCAAAAGATCGGTTCGGGCGCAAAAAAACCGATCAAGACCTGGTCCCGTCGCTCGATGATCTCTCCTGAATTTGTGGGACACACCTTCCTGGTGCACAATGGAAAAGCTTTCAACCCCGTGTTCGTCACGGAGAACATGGTGGGCCACCGTTTGGGGGAGTTTTCCCCGACCCGGGTCTTCAAGAAGCACGGTGGGCACACCGAGAAGGTGACCAAATAATGAACCTCATCTGGATCTTTTGGCGATTGGCTGCAGCTCCCTCATGGCCGCACCTGCGCCCCGTGCGGATGAGCTTCTCATGGCGCAGGCCGAAGCCCGGGCGTACCGGGAGGCTTGGCTCGAATTGCAGCGCAGGGACGAGGTTCTAGGGGTGGCAACCTTGAGCAACGATGTGCGGGACAGTCACGAGCAGGTCTCCCGGCTTTCCGGCGAGTTGATCCGGGCCGAGCGTTTTTCCAAAGAGATGACGGAACAAATGAAACGGGTGATGGAGGCAGCCTCCCAGTGGGCGGGGGAGTCCCTGCCGGCCAAGAAAGCGGCTGCCCGGGCGGAATTCGAGTCGGCCAAACGGGCCTTGGCGGAGGTGGAAAAGAAAAACCAGCCCCGCGCTGTCGCCTCCGGACTCACCGACGCGCAGGTGGTTGCGGTGGATCGGGAGCAGCAAGCCCTCGTTTTGAACCTGGGATTGCGCCAAGGGGCGAAAGAGGGGATGCCCTTCCGAATCCTCCGCGGGGACAAGGTTTTGGGAAGTTGCCGTTTGCTGGAAGTCAGGGAACTGGTTTCGGCGGGTCTTCCGGAGGAGTTGGCGGAGGGCGTTCAAATTCAGGTGGGGGACCGTGTGTCGGTCTTGGCACAAAAATGAGCAGTGCAAACCGCACGGCGCGTGCCGAAATGAAATATGCGCGGATGTCGGCGTTTAAAATCCGGGACATTGCCCGCGCCATGCGAGGCTTGTCCGTCAAGGAGGCCGATGCCCGTCTCAGCTTTGCCCCCCAGAAATCCGCCCGTCTTCTTTTGCAGACCCTCCGGTCTGCCGTCGCCAACGGGGAGAACAACCATTCGATTCCCGCCGACAAACTTTTGGTGCACGAGGTGATGGTCGGGGAAGGGTCGACCTTTCACCGCTTTCAGCCGAAAGCCCGTGGAAGCGCCGGCCCCATACGCAAACGGACAAGCCATATTCGCATCACCCTGAGGGAGATGTCGGGGGAACAAGAAAATCCTGCAAAGAAAGAAAAGAAAGGGACGAAGGCGGCAGCCTCGTCAAAGGCTTAGAACGTTATGGGACAAAAGACTCATCCAACGGGGTTTCGACTTCCGCTTCGCCGGAACTGGAGTTCGGTCTGGTACGCCAACAAGAAGAACTTCCCCATTTTCCTGCACGAAGATTTCCAGATCCGCGCTTTCATCAAGAAGCGTCTGGAGAGCGCGGCGATCTCGAAGGTTGTGATTGAACGCGCCTCGAACCGGGTTCGGGTCACGTTGCACACGGCCCGTCCGGGGTTGGTGATTGGAAGAAAGGCGAGCGAGTTGGACAAGCTTCGGGAGGACACCCAGGCCCTGACGCCGAACCGCGAGTTGCTGATCGATGTCAAGGAGATCAAAAACCCTGAGCTGGACGCCCAGCTGGTTGCCGAGAACATCGCCCTCCAGCTGGAACGGCGCGTTTCCTTCCGCCGGGCCATGAAAAAAGCGTTGCAGACCACCCTGGATTTCGGCGCGGCGGGCGTGAAGGTGCGTGTGGGGGGCCGTTTGGGCGGGGCTGAAATTGCACGGACCGAGCAGTACCACGAGGGAAAAGTCCCGTTGCACACGTTGCGCGCCAACATCGATTACGGCTTTGCCGAGGCCCACACCGTCGCAGGAAAGATCGGTGTCAAAGTGTGGATTTGCTTGCCGGAGGAGTCGGCCTGATCGGCTGCTGAGGAACCATGGCTCTCGTACCCAAACGCGTTAAATTCCGGAAGACCCAGAGGGGTAGTCGGAAAGGCTTTGCGACCCGGTGCATCACCCTTGCCTTTGGCTCCTTTGGTCTTCAGTCCCTGGATCGTTGCTGGCTGACGAACGTGCAGATTGAGGCCGCCCGGGTGGCACTCACCCGTAACATGAACCGAAAGGGTAAGTTGTGGATTCGGATCTTCCCGGACAAGTCGGTGACGGCCCGACCCCCTGAAACACGGATGGGCAAGGGGAAAGGTCAGCCGGAATTTTGGGTGGCAGTCATCAAGCCAGGCACTATCCTTTTCGAGCTCGACGGTCTTTTGGAGGCCGACGCAAAAGAGTGTTTTCGGTTGGCCGCCAGCAAATTGCCGATGGCCACCCGTTTCATCACCCGAGAAAGGAAGTTAGTATTTTGAAGATTGAGGAATTTCGTGGGCTCAAGCCCTCCGAGTTGGACCGCAAGGCGGAGGAGCTCCGCCGGGAGCGGTTCCAGCTTCGTATCCAGCAGCAGGTGGGGCAGGTGGAAAAACCGAGCCGCCTCCGCGAGATCCGCAAGACCATCGCGAGGATCGAGACCGCACGGTCCGAATCCCGCCTCTCCGCAGGAGCCAAGGGCAAGTCATGAGTGACGTCTCCCAGCAAAAAAGCGTTCTCAAGGAGCGCATCGGGGAGGTTGTTTCTGCCAAAATGGAGAAGACCATCGTGGTCAGGGTCGAACGACGGATGCCTCATCCGAAATACAAGAAGATCATCCGCCTCCAGAAAAAGTTTTATGCTCACGATGAGGAAAAACAGGCCAAGTTGGGGGACACGGTGCGAATTATCGAGTGTCGGCCCTTAAGCCGCCTGAAGCGCTGGCGTTTGGTGGAGGTGGTGAAGCAGGCGGAAGCCCCGCTGGAGGCAGTCGTATGATCCAGATCCGCTCCTGGCTGAATATTGCCGACAACACCGGAGCCCGTAAGGCGACGATGATCGGGGTGATTGGCCGCAAAACGCTGATTGCCAAAATCGGCGATATCGTGACGGCCAACGTGAAGGAGGCGGCACCCGACGGCACCGTCAAAAAGAGCGAGGTGGTCCGTGCGGTGATCGTGAGGACCAAGTATCCGATCCGGCGCAGTGACGGGTCTTACCTCCGCTTTGACAGCAATGCAGCGGTGATCATCGACAAGGATTCAAATCCACGTGGCACCCGGATTTTTGGTCCTGTCGCCCGTGAACTGCGTGAAAAGAATTTCATGAAGATCGTTTCCCTGGCGCCGGAGGTGCTGTGAGGATTTTCCCATGAACCGATTCCATGTGCACAAAGGAGACGAGGTGGAGGTGATCAGCGGATCCCAAAAAGGCCGCAAGGGGAAGATTCTGGAGGTGAAGACCGATTCGTTCCGGGCTTTGATTGAGGGAGTGAACATGATCAAGCGCCATGTCCGTCCCACCCAAGACAACCCGAAAGGGGGGGTGATGGAGCGGGAGGGCACGATTCACATTTCGAACCTTCGTTTGGTGAATCGCCCCAAAGCGGCCCGGACGGAGAAAAAGAAAAAAGAAGCCAAAGGCAAGAAATAAGCCATGGAAAACGATCTTAAAGTTCATTATCTGAAAACGGTCGTCCCGGCGATGATGAAGAGCCGTGGCTACACGAATGGGCATCAGGTGCCCAAGCTGCAAAAGATCGTGCTGAACTGCTCCGTCGGATCGGTGACCGATATCAAGGTTGCGCTGGAGGATGCGGTTCACGATCTGACCATGATCACGGGCCAGAAACCGATCAAGACCAAGTCCAAGAAAAGCATTTCCAACTTCAACTTGAGGCTGAATCAGGAGATCGGATGCAAAGTGACCCTCCGCGGCAAGATCATGTATGATTTTCTTTTGAGGTTTATCCGGGCCGCCTTGCCCAGGATCCGTGATTTTCGCGGGATCCCCAACGGGGGTTTCGACGGTCGCGGTGGCTACACCCTGGGTGTCAAAGATCACTCGATATTTCCCGAGATCGAGATCGACCGGGTGAAGCGAAATCTCGGCTTTGATGTGACCTTTGTGACCTCGGGTCGGGATCGGGAGGAGACCCGCGAAATGCTCCTGTTGATGGGCATGCCTTTTATCATTCGAACCCAAGACGCCGCCAAGACCGGCAATAAGGAGAAGACAGATGGCCAAGAAGTGTTGGCGGCTTAAGCAGAAGAAATCCCCGAAGTTTTCGACCCGGAAATACAACCGGTGTTCGATCACAGGGCGGCGGCGCAGCTACATCCGTCGTTTCGGGGTAAGCCGCATCCAGTTCCGGGAGATGGCCCTCCGTGGGGAGATTCCGGGCGTCACGAAAGCGAGCTGGTAATCGTATGGTCACCGATCCCCTGGCCGATTTTCTTACGCAGATCCGCAACGCCTCCACCGCGGGATTAAAGACCGTGAAAGCGAAGCATTCCAAGATGCGCGGCAGTGTTTTGGCGATTTTGAAAAAAGAGGGTTTTATTGAGGATTTTGAGCTCAAGAAAAACGGGGCTCACACCGACTTTCACATCGCCATGAAGACGGGAAGTGTCCGCAACGGCAAGGCCATCACCTGTATCCGCCGCTTGTCGAAACCCGGACTGCGACGATATGTGGGAGCGAAAGAGATTCCCAAATATCTGGGTGGATTGGGTGTCTCCATCCTGTCCACTCCTCGGGGTGTTCTGTCCGGCGAGGATGCAAAGAAACAAAACGTGGGCGGGGAGTTGCTCCTCGTGGTCTGGTAATATGTCGCGCGTAGGCAATCAACCTGTCCTCGTCCCGGCCAATGTGAAAGTGGCCGTGGAAGGCAAGCGGCTGAAGGCGGAAGGCCCCAAAGGAAAGCTCGGGCTGGATCTTCCTCCCATGATCAGCGCCAAGATTGATGCGGGAAAAATTCAACTTACCAGGGACACGGAAGAGCGGGCAGCCCGATCGATGCATGGTTTGGCCCGCAGTCTCGTCCAGAATGTGGTCACGGGAGTCAGCGTTGGATACAGCAAGAACCTCGAGATCCATGGGGTGGGATTCAAGGCGAATGTCCAAGGCAAAAAGCTTGTCCTGAACTTGGGAAAGTCTCATCCGATCGAGTACCCGTTGCCGCCGGAAATCAAGGTGACGGTGACCGACAACACCCGTTTGCTGGTGGAAGGTTCCGACAAGCAGCTCGTGGGTGCCGTTTGCGCGGACATCCGGGGGTATCACCCCCCCGAGCCCTACAAGGGAAAAGGGGTCCGTTATTCCGGGGAAGCAATCCGTCGCAAGGAGGGCAAGACTGCGCAGAGCAAGTCGGCCTAATTTCAGCTTATGCCTAATCCATCCAAACTGCGCCGGGAACGTCGGGTTCGAATTCACAAGCGGATTCGTCTGCGTCTCCGGGGGGATGCCGCCAAACCCCGTCTTTGCGTCTCTTTCAGCGGAAAAAATATCTACGCCCAGGTCATTGATGATGCGGCAGGAAAAACCCTCGCCGCTGTTTCCAGCCTGGAGGAGGGTTTGAAAAAGGGTGTCCGCGCCAACGTGGCGGGTGCCGCCAAAATGGGCCAGGAGGTGGCTCAACGGGCTTCAAAACAAGGAATTTCCGCCGTGGTCTTTGACCGTGGCGGGTTTTTGTATCATGGCAAAGTCAAAGCGTTTGCCGAGGCAGCCCGGCAAGCCGGTTTGAAATTCTAAAGAGGTATATGGAATGAGCACACTCCCCACCGTTGAAACCGATCTTGGCCTTCCTTTGGAGACAGGATCGGAGAAGGCGTTTTCCAAAACGTCGGAGTTTATTCCGAAGTCAGAGCCGACCAACAATCGCCGCGAACGGACCCGAACCCCGTCGGACATGTTTGAGAAGGTTGTCTTCGTCAACCGATGCGCCAAAGTCGTCAAGGGTGGGCGCAGATTCAGCTTCAGTGCCCTCCTCGTTGTGGGGGACAAGAAGGGGAAGGTGGGGGTTGGGTTTGGCAAGGCCCGGGAAGTGGCGGAGGCGATCCGAAAAGGCACGGAAAACGCGAAAAAGAATCTCTATACGTATAATATCGGACCTAGCACCTTGCCGCATGAGGTGAACGGCGCATTTGGGGGCGGCCGGGTGCTTTTGAGGCCCGCTTCCCTGGGGACCGGACTGATCGCAGGGGGCGGGGTCCGATCGGTCCTCGAGGCTGCCGGAGTGAAGGATGTGCTGGCGAAGTCGATGGGATCGAGCAATGCGGCGAACGTGGTCAAGGCCACCGTGGATGCCCTCTCCAAGCTTCGCACCCGCACCCAGATCCTTGAGTTACGCGGAAAGAAACGCTCTCCCAAGACGGCGTCTCCGGAGGTGGCCTCATGAGCACGACCGTTCCGCGACCCGGGGCCCGCCACCGCAGGAAACGGCTGGGGGCTGGCGAGAGCTCGGGAAAGGGCAAGACATCGGGAAAGGGTCACAAGGGACAGAAAGCCCGTTCGGGAGGGAGTTTGCGTTTGGGATTCGAGGGCGGGCAGATGCCCCTGATCCGAAGGATTCCGAAGCGGGGATTCAACAACGCCGTGTTCACCCGGCGTTTTGCCCCGGTCAACCTCAACAGTTTGGATCTTTTTTCGGACGGGGCAAAAGTGGATGAAGCCAGCCTGCGTCATGTCGGGCTTGTCAAAGGGGAGTGGTCGGGCGTCAAGATTCTCGGCGGCGGCAAATTGAAACCAAAAAATCTCATTCTTGAGGTGCACGCGGCCAGCGGTTCGGCCAAGAGCGCGCTTGAGGCGGCGGGGGCTAAACTCACCCTGCTGAAGCAGTAACCCCGCAAGGGTTTCCGGGCCATGCTGCACGCCCTCTTTAACTGCTTCAAGATTCCGGAGCTGCGCCATCGGATCGTCTTTACCCTGGCCTTGATCGTGGTGGTTCGGATCGGCGCCTCGATTCCATGCCCCGGCATCAACCCTCTGGTGTTGGGGGAATTTTTCCGTCAGGTGGTGGACCAGCAGGATCAGGGAAGCGTGATCGGCCTTTTCAATCTTTTCAGCGGGGGAGCGCTCGAAAACTGCGCGATCTTTTCGCTGACCATCATGCCTTACATCAGTGCGAGTATCGTGATGCAGTTGGCGACGGGCGTGATTCCCTCTTTGGGCAAGATGGCGCGGGAGGAGGGCGGAAGACAAAAAATCACCCAGTACACCCGTTTGGGGACGTTGATTCTCTGTGTTGTTCAAGGGTATCTGCTCGCCACCAGTTTTGAAAACCCGTCCCGGATCCCGATCTTTTCGGGTATTGACCAGGTCATCCAGCGGCTCGGGCCCCTAGTGCCGGAACCCGGAATCGCATTTCGTGTCATCACGGTGATCACCCTGACGGCTGGCACGATGCTTCTGATGTGGATAGGGGAGCAGGTGACGGAAAAGGGAATCGGAAACGGTATCTCCCTGATCATCACCATTGGAATTGTGGCGCGGTTGCCCGCCGCGCTGGTTGCCGGATGGCAGGTTTTTGTCCCTCCCGCGGGGAGCGGTCGCGAGCCGATCAGCCCCTTCATCCTGTTCCTTTTGCTGGCATTTCTCTTTGTCGTGATCGCCTCCACCATCGCCCTCACCCAGGCCTTGCGAAAGGTGAGCGTTCAGTATGCCAAGCAGGTCCGAGGTAATCGGGTGTACGGGGGACAGACGTCCTTTCTACCGCTCAAGGTGAACTATGCGGGTGTGATGCCGATCATCTTCGCCAATGCGATCCTGCTTTTTCCCGCCAGCATCCTCGGCTTTCTCTTCCCCGGGTCGCCGACGGCCAACCGGATTGCGGCGGCTCTCGCCACGGGAACCCTCCACTACGTTCTTTATGCCGCCATGATCTTCTTCTTTTCCTACTTCTGGGTGGCGATGGTCTTCAATCCGATCCAGATCGCGGATGACATGAAACGACACGGTGGATTCATTCCCGGCGTCCGCCCCGGGGAAACGACCGCGCAATTTCTGGATTATGCGATGACCCGATTGACCTTTGCCGGAGCCATCTTTCTCACCGCCTTGGCGGTGCTTCCGATGCTGGTTCAGAATTTTCTCGGAGTCCCCAGCATCACGGCACAATTCTTCGGGGGGACGGGACTTTTGATCATCGTCGGGGTGATGTTGGACACGATGCGGCAGGCGGAGACCTATCTGTTGCAAAGACACTACGACGGCTTCCTGAAAAAGGGGCGGATCAAGGGTCGGAGCACCGGGTCGGTCGGCGGCACCGCGCAGACCATCTCGGAAAAGCAGATCGCGTGGCTGCTCGTTCTGATCGCACTGATCGCTTTGGGTGGCGTGATCCTTTCCATCCGTTAAGGCCCCGGCGGCCATGCCGATCATCCCGATCAAAGACGCGGCCGGTGTTACCGGGATGCGTTCGAGCTGTCGGTTGGCGCGAAAAGTTCTGGATGAGTTGGTCGCCCGTCTGGAGCCGGGCATCACAACGGGGGACGTGGACCGATGGGCCGGGGAGCTGATTGCACGTGCGGGGGCGCGAAGCGCCTTTTTGGGTTACCGAAAATTTCCGGGTCAACTCTGCATCTCGGTGAACGAGGAGGTGGTTCACGGGATCGGGGGCACCCGAAGGTTGTCGTATGGGGATGTGGTCAAGTTGGACGTCGGGATTATTTTGGATAGCTGGGTGGGAGACACGGCGACGACGGTTGGATTGGGGGCCATTTCCCCATCCAGACAAAGGCTTCTCCAGAGGACCGAGGCTGCCCTGATGGCAGGAATTGCTGCGGCCCGCGGGGGGAACAAGTTGGGGGAGATCTGCCATGCGATCGAGCGAGAGGTGAAGGCCTCGGGATATAGCGTCGTGAAAGAGTTTGTCGGTCACGGCGTTGGAAGGAAGCTGCACGAGGAGCCCCAGATTCCAAATTTTGGAAAGGCCAACACGGGTCCGTTGCTGCGGCCCGGAATGACCTTGGCGATTGAGCCGATGGTGAATGAGGGGACGGAGGAAGTTCGGATTTTAAAGGACGGATGGACTGCCGTTACCGCGGATCGAAGTGATTCCGCTCACTTTGAACATGTGGTTTTGATTACGGATGGAGACCCCGAGATCTTAACCCTTTCCCAATCAGCGAGTTGTGTTCCCATCGGGACAAGCATGAATTAATTGTCGCATGGAGAGTGGAGAAAAAATACCGATATCTTTGAGAGAAAGGATCTTGCCAAGGGGTTGAAGCCTTTCTATGATTTCCAGCTATTTCTTATGAGAGTTCGTGCATCCATCAAACGTCGCACCAGCGACTGTCAGGTTGTTCGCCGTCGTGGGCGCATCTACATCATCAACAAAAAGAACCCACGTTTGAAGCAGAGGCAGGGATAACCGTATGCCGCGAGTCATGGGAGTGGATATTCCGGGGGACAAGAGGGCGGAGTTCAGCCTTCGCTATGTCTATGGGTTGGGCGCAACCCGCGCACGTCAGGTGGTTGAGGAGGCGGAAATTCCTGCAGATCTTCGCGCCAAGGATTTGACCGATCAGCAGATCAACCGGATCATCGGCGTGATACAGCGGAATCGGTTTTTGATCGAGGGGGATCTGCGCAGGGACACCCAGCAAAACTTGAAACGTTTGCAGACGATCAACTGTTATCGCGGGATCCGTCATCGCAAGGGATTGCCGGTTCGGGGTCAGCGCACCTCGACCAATGCGCGCACCCGAAAGGGGCCACGCAAGACGGTAGGGGTCATTCGCAGTAAGGACGCCAAAGCGGCGAAGACATAAAGCGCATGAGCGAGAACGAAAAAAAAGCGGAGGAAAAGCCGGCACCGAAGCCGGAGGCGAAAGCCAAATCCACGGCTGCGGAGGGTGGGAAAAAGAAGGTCAAGGGTGGAAAGCCCTCGGCTGGCGGTAAGGATGGCGCGAAGAAAGAGGAGGTGATTGTCGCTCCTGAAAGTTTGACGCTGGATGGGTTGGAGGATGCTTCGAAGATCAAGATTCCGAAGATCAAGGGTGCAAAACAGATCCTGAATGGGGTGGCACACATTCTGGCGACGTTCAACAATACGGTGGTTTCGATCACCGACCTCAAGGGGAATGTGATCGCCTGGTCGAGCGCGGGAAAAATGGGATTCCGTGGATCCAAAAAATCGACCGCCTATGTCGCCCAAGTGGTGGCGCAGGATGCGAGTCGTCAAGCGATGGCGCATGGCTTGAAAGAGGTGGAGGTGCGGGTGAAGGGTCCCGGAATGGGACGGGAATCTGCTGTCCGTGCCCTGCAGGCCGTGGGCCTGGAGGTGAGCATCATTCGGGATGTGACTCCCGTTCCTCACAACGGGTGCCGGATGCGCAAGGCGCGTCGGGTTTAAGGAGAAAATCAAATGGCACGTTACACTGGCTCACGGGACAAGATTAACCGACGCTTCGGTCAGCCGATCTTTGGAGCCTCCAAGGCGCTCGAGCGCAGAAACTTCCCCCCCGGGGTTCACGGCGCCAAGGGTCGCAGGAAGCAGTCCGATTTTGCCATCGCGGTGGGTGAAAAGCAGAAGATGAAGTACGGGTACGGTATTCTGGAAAAGCAGTTTCGCCGGTACTATCAGAAAGCCGTCCAGAGCCGCGGCGTGACGGGTGAAAAGCTGCTCCAACTTCTGGAAACCCGCCTGGATACCGTTGTGGATCACCTGGGTTTTGCCACCACCCGCCGGAGCGCGCGCCAGATGGTCACCCACGGCCACATTGCGGTGAACGGGCGCAAGGTTTCCATTCCCAGCTACGGATGCAAGGTCGGGGATGTGATTGAAGTCCGGGATAACCCCAAGTCCCGTCAACTGGGCACCAATGCACTGGAGAAGAACCAGATCCGCCCTGTGCCGGATTGGCTGACGCTGAACAAAGACCAGTTTAAGGGTACGTTGACAAGAATTCCGACACGGGAAGAGCTCAATCCGGTGGCCAACGAGCAGTTGGTCGTGGAGCTTTACTCGAGGTCATAACAACTTCATCGCCCGCTACCGGCGATGAACACAAAAAGAAGAACAGAATCGGCCGTCGGTCCTTTTCCCAGGTAGCGGGGAAGGGGAAACCCGGCCGGAAAGAGGAATAAGACTATGCCACTACGACTTGGACGCTTCGAACTGCCGAACCGGCTGCAAAAGAATGAAGATACAGCGACGGAAACGTACGCCCAATTTACCGCCGAACCTTTTGAGGCGGGGTATGGGACCACATTGGGAAATTCCCTCCGACGGGTTTTGCTCAGCTCCCTCGAAGGAGCAGCCATTACCAGCGTCAAGATCACGGGGGTACAGCACGAGTTCAGCACCATCGACCACGTGGTGGAGGATATCACCGAGATCGTCCTCAATCTGAAGAAGCTGAAATTCAAACTGCCGAATCGTGAGCCAAGATTATTGACGCTGAAGGTCAACAAAGAAGGTCCGGTGACCGCCTCGGATATCGAGCTGGATGCCGGCATCGAGGTCCTCAACCCGAAAGAGGTGATCTGCACGTTGGACAAAAAAGCAAAATTTGAGGCCGAATTTGAGGTCCGGGTGGGGCGGGGTTATGCGACCTGGGAGGACAACAAGCGTGAGGACTCCCCGATCGGCCTGATCCCTGTGGACTCCCTCTTCTCGCCTGTCACCAAGGTGAAGTACGAGGTCAAAAACACCCGGGTCGGTCAACGTACCGATTATGACAAGCTCGTCCTGGATGTGTGGACCGACGGCCGCCTGACACCGGACGAGGCTCTGTTGCACTCCGCCGGCATCCTGCGGCATCACCTGGACATCTTTGCGAACTTCGACAAGGAGCCGATCGAGTTTGAAGAGGTGAAGTTTGAAGCGCCGGTGGAAAACACCGCGCTGAAGAAGCTTTTGGCCATGAGCGTGAATGAGATTGAGCTCTCGGTGCGCGCAGCGAACTGCCTGAACAACGCCAACATCACCACGGTCGGCATGCTTGCATTGAAATCCGAGCCCGAGATGCTGAAGTACCGGAACTTCGGCAAGAAGTCGCTCAACGAGATCAAGGACAAGCTGACCTCCCTGGGGCTCTCCCTGGGAATGAAGTTCGATGCTTCGATGTTGACGATCCCCGTTGCACCGGTGGAAGCCTCCGGGACGAACGGCCAGCAATGAGACATCGTCAAAACACGACCAAATTAGGTCGGACCTCCCAACATCGGGACAGCATGTTGGCGAATCTGGTCGGGTCCCTGATCCGGCATGAGAGGGTGCGAACCACGGTTTCCCGCGCGAAAGCGGCGCGTCCCGTGGCGGAAAAACTCGTGACTCTTGGAAAGAAGGGGACCCTGCATCACCGTCGTCAGGCGATCTCGGCCCTTCATGAGACGGATCTGGTGCACAAGTTGTTTGCCGAAATCGCCCCCCGGTTCAAGGACCGCGCCGGCGGTTACACCCGGATTCTTCGTTTGGGCTACCGCCAAGGCGATGCTGCTCCAACCGCACTTCTGGAGTGGGTGGTTCGGCCGGCTCCTGTGGTGGAGGATGTTGTGGAGAACTCCGCCAAGGGAAAATCGAAGGACACAAAGGCTGAAAAGCCGGCAAAGCCCGCAAAACCAGAGAAGAAAAAGTAGGGAGAGGGTGTCGCGGATTATCCCGCGACGAGGCGGAAGAGGATCCAGGCCAGCACCAGGGAAATGGTCGCCGCGATCATCACTTTTCTGCGGGCCATGCGACTCTCGACAAGGAGGGAAGGGGGTTGCTTCACCTGGGAGGCGGGAGAGACGGAACGGATCGCCTCATGTCGGCCCGGGGAAACCATCGAGGCCTCCTCGACCAAACGACGGGAGGTTTGCCCCAGGCGGGAGGATTCGCGATTGATTCTACGCATCTCCTCGCGGATCGGGTCACGTTTGAAGCCGGGTAGTTGCACGTGCCGATTTGAGAAAAAAACAGGGAATTTGGCAAGTTCGGGGAGGTAGTACTTCGCACCCTTTGGCAACAACCCGTGCCCCGTTGGTCGACTATTTGAGGAAGTGGAGCAGCAGCAATCCAATCAGCAGCGACACAATGAGGGGGAGGTTGAAGGCAAGGCCCCTTGTGAAATTGGTTGAAAATGTGTCTTGGGAATTGGTGGAGGAGGAGTTTGAATTTTCATCCGATTCATCGGCCGTCGGATCGAGATCGCGGCCCCGCAGGGCATCGATTTTGGACCGGGATTGGGTGTAGATAGCTTGGGCCTGATCCACTTTCGCCAGGGCTTTCGAAAGCTCCTCTTCCATGCCGGTGGCGGACCACTCGGAGGGATCGATATTGTTGATCTGGGCAAGCTGTTCGCTGAAGACCTGGCGGGTCTCGTACATCTGGTCGACCTCTTTGCGCCCTTGGGCCTCCGCTCGTTCGAGAATGATGACTCCGCGGATCAAGCGATCCCGGATGTCTTTTTGGCCCTCCAAAAGCTCCTGACGACGGGTGCTGAGCTCCTCCAGTTGGCGTTTGCGATGTTCCAGATCCTGTTGTTGTCTTTGGAGTTGAATCAGCTCGTGCTGTCGCTGCTGAAGCTCAGAACTGAGCTCCTCCAAGGGACCGCCGGAGGGAAGGGGAAGATCCTGCTGGTCGCCGGTTGAGGAACGGGGTCGATTCATGGGATCGTGAGGACCGTGCCGAGTTTGAGGTTGCGATCATCCAGACCTGGATTTGCGGCCTTGATCTTCGCGATCTCCTCGTTCAGGTCAAGGGATGCGGGGTAGTACTTTCTTGCAAGTTTCCACAGCGTATCCCCTTTTGCGATGGTGTGCTGTTTGGACTCCGCTGAGGGGGCGGCGGCCTCTGCCGGAGCTGCGGGTGGGGTGGCTGCAGGAACCGAGGGAATCGCACTGGCAACAGGTTCGGCTTTGGCCGGGGTGGCCTTCGGGGCCTTTTTTTCCTGCATCGGCGAAGCGGGAACAACGGCTGTGGCCTTGGGGGGTGCGGCTGCCCCTGCGGCTTGGGAGACTTGGGCTTCCTTCGCGGCCAAGGCTCCTTGGAGTTGCAGGATCTGCTGTTTGTAATCGACGTTTTCCTTGCTGATTCTCGCGATTTCAGCGGTGTTTTGGATTCCGGTATTGGTCAAGCTGAGGGCAAAGTCGATCTTTGCCTTCTCCATCGCGGCAACCACCTCCTCGCGCTCGGCGGCATTGGGGCGCGCCTCAAGATACTTCTGGTAAAAGTAGATCGCGCTGATCGGATCCCCGAGTTTGTCACCATAGAGAAGTCCGATTTGTAGGTAGGCCTTCACGACGGAGGGATTGACGGCAAGGGCCTTTTCGAACTGCTTGATGGCGGCCGGATAGTTGAGGTCGGCCACGTCTTTGCTGGCCTGGCGAAAAAATGGATTGCGCTCGTCCTCCGCATCGGAGCCTGAGGGAGTCTGTTGGCAGGAGGTGAGGGCGAGAGCGGTGAGCAGGGTGAGGAACAGGTTTCGCTTCATCACCCTAGAATGATCGTGGAGAGTGAATTCCGCAAGCCAAGGGTTTGCCTTGGCGGTAAGATCGTTTTGCGATACGGTTTTGTTTTCGATCGGGGTCATAGCTCAGTTGGTAGAGCGCCTCAATGGCATTGAGGAGGTCTGGGGTTCGAATCCCCATGGCTCCACGCGAAGCGTGGAGCATAAATTCAATCCGCCGGAGGCGTAATCAGGATGGGTCTGGGGAGGGGCATTTAGTGGGGACCAATCCCCATGGCTCCAAGCAAAGCTTGGAGCATAAATTCAATCCGCGGGAGGCGTAACTTGGATGGGTCAGGGGGTGTGCATAACGGGGACCAATCCCCATGGCTCCAAGAATGAATCGTTGGTTGTGAAAAGGCAGGCCTACCCAATAGGCAGATTTTCTCTATAACAAATGGAGTGACCTCCAAGCTTCAGTCGATGAAGGGCAAAGTGGTGCTGATCACTGGCGCCACTCGTGGGATCGGACGTGCGGGAGCTCTCCGCCTGGCTACCTTGGAGGCAAAGTTGATCTTGCTGGCTCGACATCGGGGGCGTCTTGAGGAGGTCGCCCGGCTTTGTCGCGCAGCCGGATCCCCCGAGGTCAGAATCTTCGTCGTGGATTTGTCCTCTCAAAAGCAGGTTGCCGAATTGGGGAAAAAGTTGATGTCCTCCGAGCCAAGGCTGGATGTTTTGTGGAACAATGCGGGCGCTTATCACACTGAGCGAAAGGTGACCGAGGAGGGTTATGAGAGAACTTGGGCGACCAACCATCTCGCTTACGTGGGTTTGACCCTAGCCCTTCTCCCCTTGCTTGAGAAAGGGGATGATCCGAGGGTGATTTGCACGGCGTCTGAAGCACACCGCTGGGGAGGGGTTGCATGGGATAATTTGCAGGGGGAAAGCCGGTGGGACGGATGGAGAGCCTATTGTCTAACAAAACTGACAAATCTGCTCTATGTCCTGGAGCAGGGGAAACGACTGGGGGATTCCAAGGTCAGAATTTGCGCCATGCACCCCGGATTGGTGAACTCAGCCTTGGGGGACGAGAATCGCGGAATCGGGGGGATCGCGTTTCGGTGGTTGAAACGGCTTTTTGGAAAAAGCAACGAGCAGGGGGCCGATACCGCAGTGTGGCTCGCTTCAAGGGAGGAGAGGCCCGCCCAGGGTGGGTATTATGCAAAGCGACGTCAGATCGTTCCCTCTCGAGCGGCCCGGTCGGCGGCGGATGCCGAGCGTCTTTGGGGTATGAGTGGAGGCCAATCGTGAAGCTAACAATTGGCTCCCTGGAATTGAACACGAATTTGTGTCTCTCCCCTTTGGCGGGATACACCAATCTTCCCTTTCGAAGAACGGTCCGGGAGATCGGGGGTTGCGGTTTGGCGACAACGGATCTGGTGAATGCCCGTTCCCTTCTGGAAAACAATCGGCGGGCGCTGGAGTTGGTGGCCACCTCGGCTGATGATCGGCCTTGGGCGGTGCAGCTGTTCGGAGCCGTCGCCTCGGAGATGCGGGATGCCGCCAAAAAGTGCGAGGATTTGGGGGCGAACTCCGTCGACATCAACATGGGTTGTCCTGTGCGAAAGGTGTGCAAGGTCGGAGGGGGTTCGGCGATGATGACGGAGCTGGCGAAGACGGCGGAGCTGGTTCGCGGCATGGTGGCGGCGGTGAAAATTCCGGTGACGGCGAAGATGCGGCTGGGCTGGGATGAAAAGAATCTGACGGCTCCGGATCTGGCGAGGGCGTTGGAGGAGGCGGGGGTGGCGGCGATCTTTGTCCATGGCCGGACACGGGAGCAGGGTTTTTCCGGATTCGTGAACCTGCAGGGGATCGCGGCGGTGGTGCGGGCGGTGAAAAAAATTCCGGTGATCGGCAACGGGGATGTGACCACCCCCGAGGGGGCGAAACGGATGCTGAAGGAAACCGGTTGCGCGGGGGTGAGTGTCGGACGGGGTGCTTTCCTCAATCCATGGATCTTTCGCTCCACCGCCCACTACTTGGAAACGGGGGAGCTCCTGCCTGAGCCGGATTTTGAGGAGAGGATCCGGGTGATGACCCGGCATCTGGAGCGAAACATCGAATTTTTCGGCGAGGAGAGGGGATGTGTTTTGTTTCGGAAAGTGATTCCCTGGTATGCACGCCGATTCGGTCCCTCCAGTGAGTTTAAGAAGGCGGCGGTCCGGATTTCGAGTCGGGCGGAGTATGAAAAAGCTTTGGGAGAGTATCGGGAGTGGCGAAGGCAATTTTTGGACGGGCAGGGCGAGCTCCGCGACCCATTCCAACCGGCCAAGCTGGAAGCCGTGTTTGCAGGTGATGGCCCCTTGCAAAGAAATGAGATCCCTGTGCCCAAGGGTCCGGTGGAAAACTGGTAGCATGAAATTTGACTCCAGAGATGCCTTCTTCAAAACTGGAATCGTGAAAGTCCCGGATTTCTCGAAATGGCGTTGACCGTTTTCAACCAGGGCCCGCTGGCTCTTTTTTCCCTCTCCCTGCCTTTGATCCTCGCCTTGGCGGTGGGCATGTATCTTCTCCTTGAGGTGGGGGCATGGCTGGGAAGGAAACATCTGCAGAGCGGTAAAGGGGTCATTCAGGAAACCCTGGGTGTGATCGACGGCCCGATCTTTGCCTTGTTCGGGCTGCTGATCGCCTTCACCTTTTCCTCGGCCCTCAGTCGCTTTGATGACCGAAGAAAGCTGATTGTGGAGGAGGCGAATGACATCGGCACGGCGTACCTGCGGCTGGACCTTCTTCCCGCGAGGGAGCGCGTCTCTTTGCAGGGGCTGTTTCGGCAGTATGTGGAATCCCGAATCCGGACGTATCGCCTGATCCCTGACATGAGTGCGGTGGTTGCCGAATACCAGCGCACGCAGAATCTTCAGTCAGAAATCTGGCGCCAAGCGACCGCCGGTGTGAGCCAAACTCCGAATGTCCTGGCGGGAATGCAGCTGATTCCCGCCCTCAATGCGATGATTGACGTCACCAATACCCGCACGGCCGTGATGCAGTTTCATCCGCCGTTGATCATCTATGCGATGCTGATGATCATGTCTTTGATCACCTCCATGCTCGTGGGATACCAGATGGCGAGCATGAAGAGGCGAAGCTGGCTTCATGTGGCCCTCTTCATTCTCTCCATCTCCATAACCTGCTACGTGATTTTGGATATTGAGTATCCGAGGATGGGACTCATCCGGGTGGACGCAGCCGATTCGATTCTGATGGATGTCCGGGAGGGCATGAATCCTCCCTAGGCTGGGGCAAAGCGAATGGGCCACCTCTCCGAGACAGGCGCAGGTTCTTTACCAGCCGCTGTTGGAGAGGGAGCTGACGATCGCTTGGGCAGCGTTTATTGCTGCCAGGGGGTATGCCTGACGTTGTGACTCGGTTTGGTCACCTTGGACGAAGAATGTCGTTGTGCCGATGACCGCGGAGTTCGGGACGACATCTTTCTTCTCCTTCATGTTGTAAAGGCGATACTGAACGGTCACAAGGAGCTGAAACTGCAGGGTGGTCAGGAACTGCTGGGTGGATTGACGGATGGCAGAACGCTCCACTTTTTTGATGGTAAGCTCCAAGATGGCATCGCTTTCGTCTTTGCGGGCATGACGGAAAGTCCCGTCGCGATCCAGCTCCTGCAGGACGGCGTTGGTCATGATCCCGGGGAGGTCGGTCTCGTCCGTTTCGTTCTGAGCGGTAGGCACGTAGAGAACACGGACGTCCTGGAGATCTTTTTTCTTCGGGGTGCTCCCCATCTGATAATTGGCGCAGGACGCAAGAGCCAGAGTCAGGACGGCGAAGAGGAATCCTTTCATGGATTTTGGAGATTACGGGGCTGGGCCTGGGGATTCGATCTAAAACTGATCTTGGATTGATCCACAGTTTTCGTCTGCTGCTTGCTTTCGGAGATCAGGTCCTCCAGGACCCTTTTCCTTTGCCTGGCTTCCTGACCCTGGGCCGAGTCGGGGGTTTGGGTAAGAACCTCATTGTAGTAAACCAGGGCTGCCGGATAGTTGCCTGCTTTGTCATAAAATCGTGCGACGGAAAGAGAGCCCCCACTCAGCCGCTGCTGCAGCATGGCGATATTTTCTGCCGCCTGCTCCGTCTTATCGCTTCGTTTGAAGCGGGCTAGATAGTCCTGAAAGGCCTCGATCCCCTTTTGGGCGGCGGTTTGATCATACTCGGGTTGGCGCGCGGCTTTGGTCCAGACGTACCCGATCTGATACTGGGCATCGTCGATCAGGTCGTTTTTCGGGTACTTGTCGAGGATCTCCTCATAAAACTTCACGGCTTCCGGCCACTTTTTCTGCTTTTCACGGGCCAGGCCGCAGGAAAACGTGGCGAGGGGGGCATAGGGACCGAATGGGGCGGCCTTGATGATGGTCTGGTAGATTTCGACGACCTTGTTCATGTCCGCGGGCATGGGAATCTTCCACATCATCTGGTGCTGGCCTGCCAGATAAACGTTTCCGATGGCAAACATCCGTTCGATCGCAAGGTCCCAGTACTCATTGGAGGCGGTCTCCTCCACCATTTTTTTGTAGGCTTTGTAGGCATCCCAGTACTTCGCCAAGTGCTCGTACATTTCCCCGACTTTGTACTGCGCCTCGGGCCGGTGAAGATCGTCGGGATTTTCCTTCACGAAGTCCTGATAAATCTTGAGGGCTTGATCGAAATATTTGATCGAGTTGGCGTTGGCCTCGCCCCCGCGGCGGTCGGTCTCGCTCCTGAGACGCTTGGCTTCCTCCATTTTTTCTTTTCCCAGTTGACGTGCGGCCTCCGCGGCCTCCTTGTCCCCCAGCTCGGTCATCCGGTCGGCGGCTGCAAACTGTTCGTCCGCATCCCGCTCGATCTGTTCCACCTGCTCGTAGGCCTTGCCGATGGTTTCGGCATTTTTGGCGGTTTGAAGGACATCGCTGGCGGTGCCACGACCCCCCAAAATATCGGATTCAAAGGTGAAGCCCTCGCCGGGGGTATAGTTTGAAAAATTGAGGGGGATCTTCGTATTTCCCTCGGCCAGCCAGTTTCCCTTGAGATCGATGTACCCCCAGGAGGGGCCTTGGGAGTCGCCGTTGAGGAGTCGGGATCCGATTCTGACCCGTGCTTTGCCGTCCCGAAATCCGTTTTCCACGGCCTCGATCTTTGCGGTGGTGTCCTGACGTCCGTCCGTCCCGACACGGGAGGGCGCCCCTTTCTGGGGCAAAGCGGCAGAGATCAGGGCCTGATCGATCATCACCTTTCCCTGCGGATCGACAAAGTTCCAGACGCCCCCCGTGAACTCATTGTCCTCCCGATGGCCTCCCAGATTCACGGCGGCGAGGCCTTGGGAAAAGGGCAGAGCCTCCGCATACTTCGGCGGCACGGTGAAGGTCCCCGCCCGATCGATGTAGCCCCAAAGTCCGTTGACCTGCGCTCCCGCCCGATCCTCCGAGAAAAAGTAGACCTGATCGAATTTTGGGGGGACGACCATCTCCCCGTCTTTGCTGATGAAGCCCCATTTGCCCTCCCATCGGACAGCGGCCAGCCCCTGGCGAAAAATTCCCGCATTCTCATATTTGGGTTGAACAAGATATTTGCCGGAACGGTTGATGAAGCCCCATTTTCCATTTTCCGCCGCCGCCGCTGCGCCATCACTGAAAAGGAATGCGTTTTCGAATCGGGGCTCGATGACGAACTTGCCCTCGCCGTTGATAAATCCCCACTTTCCATCTTTTTTTACCGCGGCGAGAAAATCGGAGAACGGCAGTGCCTCCTCGTACTGCGGTTCCAGAACATATTTACCCAGGCGGTTCACGTAACCGTAACGACCGAACCAGGCTTTTTTTGGCAGCAGATCAACGCCTGTATCGGACTGGGCGTGGAGGTTTCCCTGAAAAGAGACAAGTATCAGGAGGCAGGCCATTGATAGGCAAGGGGTTAGTTCTTTTCTAACTATCACGGAGTCAATATTTTATCGGGAAAGAGGGGGTCGTCAAGATGACGGAAAGAGTGGAATCAGGGGAGTGTATCGGTAGTGTCAGGCGATGGGTACGCTTATGAAAAGCCTCTGCTTGCCGATTCTTTTGATTGCAGGGTTGTTGAGGGCGGATGAAGTCCCCGCCGAATTCACGGTGATGGCTTATAATGTGGAGAACCTGTTTGATGTGGACCGGGTCGCACCGTACGA
Source organism: Verrucomicrobiota bacterium (assembly GCA_009927835.1). GTDB lineage: Bacteria > Verrucomicrobiota > Verrucomicrobiia > Methylacidiphilales > Verrucolacustridaceae > Verrucolacustris. The sequence continues at coordinate 27,027 of RFMG01000155.1, forward strand.
CGACTACATCGAAAACCCGACCGATCCGAACAGCTACAGTCCGGCAAAACTTGCGCGAAAACTCAAGACCCTGACCGCGGTTCTGAAGAGCGTCAACGAAGGAAAGGGACCCGATGTGGCCATCCTGAATGAGTTGGAGGTGGATCACACGCCGGAATCCGCCGTGACCGACTACCCGGGGTTTCTCAAGAAATACGAGGGAACCACATATGAAAAGATGCTCGGTGAGGAATTGAATGATGAGTTGCGAGGATTGCCGATCGAGGCCTGGCTGCGCAAGGCCCTCGAGGACGAGGGTCTCAAGGGATATGATCTCGTGATCGGGGAAGTTCCAAAGCAAGCGAAGGAGCATGAGGATGCCATCAAGGTTGGTATTTTGACCCGTTTACCCGTTCTCTCCCACCACACATGGGATACCCCCTCGGCGCGGGGCATCGTGGAAGTTCAACTGAAGGCGGGGGACGCCACATTCACCGTGCTGGGGAATCATTGGAAAAGTGGTGCCGGAAATCCTGCGATGGAAAATACGCGGCTTGGAAATGCAAAAACCGTCCGGGACCGTCTGGATCAGATCCTGCAGGAAAATCCCCATGCCGACGTGATTCTGGGCGGGGATTTCAACACCCAATATAACCAGGGGCAACGGTATCCGTTCATGACAAAAACCGCGATTCAGGATGTCCTGGGATCGCAGGGGGATGCGAAAGCCCTGGGGGGGGAAGGCAAACCGGATCTCTACAACCTTTGGTTTGATGTGGAACCGGGCCAGCGATACTCGGACGAATATGATGGGGAGTGGGGCAC
>RFMG01000062.1 GCA_009927835.1 Verrucomicrobiota bacterium
CGGATGCTTCAAGGCTTTCGCTACGGACACCTTTTTCATCTCCTCCGCACTGCTCTTTCGGAAGGGACCTCCGGAGGCGGTGAGAATCACCCGACGGACCTCCTTTCCTTTCGCCCCTTGAAGGCACTGAAAAATCGCGTTGTGCTCGCTATCCACCGGCAAAACCTGCCTCTTTCTTTTCTTTGCCTCCGACATCACCTCCGATCCCGCCAAAACCAGAATCTCCTTGCTGGCAACCGCCAGGTCCTTGCCGCTTTGTAACGCCGCCAAGGCCGGGGCCAATCCCGCCGTCCCCACAATCGCCACCAAAACCATGTCCGCCTCGGTCTCCTCCACCATCCGGGTCAACCCATCCCGGCCGGAATAAAAGCGGCTCCCCGAAGGCAGGCGGTTCTTCACCTTCTCCGCAGCCTGTTCATCCGAAACGGCCAAGGCCTTGACCCCGAATTCCTGGGCCTGCTCCAACAGGCGATCGGTGCTCGTTCCCACCGCCAAGCCGACAATTTTCATCTTCCCCGGCAAAGCCCGGGCCACCTTGCATGTGCTCTCCCCAATCGAGCCGCTCGAGCCCAGAAGAATGACCCGCTTCATACCCGCCCCGTCAAAATGATGTAGCCATAAAATACGGGCAGGGTGAAAAGCAAGCTATCAACAAGGTCCAGGGCACCTCCGATTCCCGGAAGGAATTGTCCTGAGTCCTTGACATGGGCATCCCTCTTCACCACCGACTCCCCCAAATCCCCAATGACACTCACCCCCGCCAGGCCGATGCCCAAAATCCAGCCATGAATGCCCCTCAATACCCCCAGGGAATCTGGAAAGGCATGGATCAGGGTCAAGCTTGTCCCAAGCGCCAACAGAATGCCCCCCACCAGCCCCTCCCACGTCTTTTTTGGACTGATCAACGGACTCATCTTATGCCGCCCAAACAGTTTGCCCGCCACATAAGCCCCCACGTCCGTGAACTTGGTCACAGCCACGGCATACGTCAGCAACTCAAATCCATGCCCCTGGGGGGCGGAAAAAAGAATTTTCGTCGCATAGTTGAGAAGATACGGGACGTAAAAGAATCCGAAAAGCGTCAGCGCCATCGCCTCGGTGGCCCCTTCAATTTTCGAATGAAAGACTCTTCTTGTGAAAGCCCCCAGGATGACGAGCAAGACCAAAATCGCTTCGCCCGAGAAAGCCGCGGGAAATCCGATGGAAGGGGACACGACGGAAAAGAACGTGGCCGCATAGAGAAGCCCCCCCGCGAGGAGTCCGTTCTTCAAAAAAACCGTCCTGCCAGCCGCCCGTTGCGAAAGATAGAACTCCCTTTGCGCAGCCAAACCCACCACAGCGATGAGAAGAAAAACCCCGTTCGTGTACCTCAGGGTGACGAAGGCCAGGATGATTCCCCACAGCAAAAGGGAGGAGAGAAGACGCCAGCCAAACATCCTCAGACTCCTCCAAAGCGGCGATCCCGGCCGGCATAATCATCCAGGGCCAGGGAGAAATCCTTTTCGCCGAAATCGGGCCAGAGAACGGGGGTGACATGGATTTCCGAGTAGGAGATCTGCCAAAGCATGAAGTTGCTGATTCGCATTTCCCCGCTGGTTCGAATCAAAAGATCAGGGTCAGGAATTCCCCGAGTGTAGAGATGCTTCTCCACCGTTTCCTCCCGGATCTGCTCGGGATCCAGCTGCCCTGCCTGGGCCTCACGAGCCATCACCTGCACCGCCTCGGTGATCTCCACCCGGGATCCGTAACTTAGGGCGAGGATCAGATCCAACCTCGTGTTGCCCCGCGTCGATTCGATGGCGGCCTCCAACTCCTCCCGCACCGCGTCGGGCAGATCCTGCTTTCGTCCGATCGTCCGCAGCCGGATCCCCTCTTTTCCCATCTCGCTCAACTCCTCCCGAATCACTCCCCGCAACAATCCCATCAATCCCTGCACCTCTTCCCGCGGCCTTTGCCAGTTTTCCACGGAGAACGCATAAAGGGTCAGGTACCTCACCCCATGGTCGATTGCCGCCTGCACCGCCCGCTTGACCGATTTTCTACCCGCCTCATGCCCGCTGAGGCGAGGCAGATGATGCTTTTGAGCCCAGCGTCCGTTGCCATCCATGATGATGGCCACATGCTGCGGGACTGTTGCGCGGGGCGTCTCTTTAGCCATGTCGGAAAGTTTGTTCCCGACCCGCTCCCACCGAAATGATCCCGAGGGGAGCTCCCACCAAACCGGCAATGGCCGAAAGATAAATCCGGGCCTTGCGGGGCAAATCTCGCCAATGCCGCGCCTCGGTTGTCGGCTCGCACCATCCCTCGAAGACCCGGTAGATCGGTCGGCACTTTGCCCAATCGGAGGACTCCACGGGCGGCTCGGATAATATTTTTCCTTTCAGCCGATACCCTACGCAGACGGGGATCTTTTCAAGACCATCCAGCCCATCCAAATTGGTGATCGCCATTTCGGTCACCCCGTTCAGTTGGACGGCTCGTCGAACCAGCACGGCATCAAACCACCCGCAACGCCTTGCCCGGCCCGTCGTCGATCCAAACTCTCTCCCCATGCCATGCAAAAGGTGTCCCAACGTGCCATCCTCCGTCACAAAAGGCCCACCTCCCACCCGGGTCGTATACGCCTTCAGAACTCCAACGACCCGTTGAATCGCCGTGGGCGGCACCCCCGTCCCGGTGCACGCACCCCCCGCCGTGCAGTGGGAACTCGTCACAAAAGGATAGGTTCCATGATCCACATCGAGAAATGTTCCTTGGGCTCCTTCGATCAAAATTCTTTTTCCGGAGGCCACGGCCCGATGGGCCAACGTCACGCCATCCGCCAGGTAGGGACGGAGAAACTTGGCGGCCTGCGCCATTTCCCTCACGGTCTGCGTGGCAGATATTTTTTCCCATCCCTGGCTCCGTGCCACGCGATTGTGTGCCGTCACCCTCTCCCGCAATCTGCGAGCCAACTCCGCAGGCGGCAGGGCCAGCTCGCCCGCCCGTAACCCGACGCGGATCGCTTTATCCGAATAGGCGGGTCCAATACCGCGTCCCGTGGTGCCGATTTTCCCATGTCCCCTCCGCTTTTCCGATCCCTGATCCACAGCCCGATGGTGGGGGAGAACGAGGTGGGCCTGCGCAGCCAGGTGCAAACGACCCCGTGTGCGGATCTTTCTTTGGGTGAGCCCCTCGATCTCTTTGACCAAACCGGAAGGATCCACCACCGCACCCCCGGCGATCAGGCAGGAGACATCGGAGCGCAGAATCCCGGAGGGAACCAGATGAAGCACATACTTTTCCTTGCCGATCTCCACGGTGTGCCCTGCATTGTTGCCTCCCTGCGCACGCAGCACCCAATCGGCCTCCGCAGCCATCACATCCAGGATCTTCCCCTTCCCCTCGTCCCCCCACTGGAGGCCGAGAACAATGGTCACGCGCGACTTCAACGTCCGACGCTCGTGTACTCGAACCCAAGGGACTTCATTTCTTCTGGGTGGAGAAGGTTTCTGCCGTCGAAAATTCGGGGAGTGCGCATCGATTGCCTGATTTTTTGCCAATCCAGGTAACGATACTCGGGCCACTCTGTCGCCACAAGGAGGGCATCCGCACCCTCGGCCACTTGGTGGGGATCCTGCACAATCTCCACCTCCTTGGGCAAAAGTTCTCGGGCTTTCTGCCCACCCTTCGGGTCGTGACACCGCAGAATGGCCCCTTCCGAAACCATCCGCTTGGCCAAATCAACCGCCACGCTGCAGCGGACATCATCCGTGTTCGCCTTGAAGGCAAGGCCCAGTTGGCCAATCTTTTTATCCTTCATCACCCAAAGGGAACGGCGCAGTTTTTTCAGGAATCGTTCCGGGATGGATGCATTGATCTTTTCCACCTCCCTCATCAACCCGAAATCCACCCCCAACTCCTCCGCAATCCGGATAAACGCGCTCACGTCCTTCGGAAAACAGGAACCTCCATATCCCAGTCCGGCATTCAAAAAAGCCCGCCCGATTCTTGCATCGGAACCCATTCCCTCGGCCACCTGCATCACATTGGCCCGGCTGGCCTCACACACCGCCGCCACAAGATTGATGTAGGTGATCTTGAGGGCCAGGAAGCTGTTCGCCGCATGCTTGATCAACTCGGCGCTGTTCAGATCGGTGATCATGATGGGCGCCTGAAAAGGCTCGTAAATGGCCCTCATGGCGGCCACAGGTCTTTCCGAAGCCACACCGATGACGATCCGATCCGGTTTTTGAAGGTCCGCAACCGCACTTCCCTCCCGAAGAAACTCAGGATTGCTGACGACGTCAAACTCCACCCCCTTGCGGCAGTAACGTCGGATCGTTTCCATCACATGCTCCCCGGTTTTCACTGGCACGGTGCTTTTGTCGACGATGATTCGATATCCGGGGAGCGCCTCGGCAATCTCTCGCGCCACATGCTCGACGAAGCTGAGATCGACCGACCCATCCTCCTGCGGGGGGGTGGGCACGGCAATGAAGATGACCTCGGAATCCGCCACCGCCTCTTTCGTCGAGACCGTAAAGGAGAGCCGCTTCATCTGGACGTTTCTGCGGATTAACTCCTCCAATCCAGGCTCAAAGATGGGAATTCGCCCTGCCTGCAGCTCCTGGACCTTCGCCTGATTGTTGTCCACGCAGATGACGGTGTGACCCGCCTCGGCCAGGCATGTCCCCGTAACCAATCCCACGTAGCCGGAGCCGATGATCGATAATTTCAT
>RFMG01000223.1 GCA_009927835.1 Verrucomicrobiota bacterium
GAATCTCGTTAAAAAGGTCGCCTCCTCACACGCCGAATCTCCTCCCCCCACCACCACCACAGGCTGGTCCCGAAACATCGGCAACGCTCCGTCACACGTCGCACAGTAGGTCACCCCCTTCGTCTCCAGCTCCTTTTCCCCAGGAACACCCAGATGCCGATGCCCCGCACCGGTGGAAACGATCAACGCCCTGGTTTCGATCGTTCGGTTTCCCGCCCGGATTCGGTGGGCGGGCCTGCCGAAGAGGACCTCGTCCGCAACCACCCCAAACTCCACCTCCGCCCCGAACTTCTGCGCCTGCTCCATCATCTGCACCATCAGGGTCGTTCCATCCACCCCCTTGGGAAATCCCGGATAATTTTCCACAACCGATGTCGTCGTCAGCAACCCCCCCGTCTGGGCCCCCGTCAGAACCAGAGGCTTGAGATTGGCCCGTGCCAAATAAAGCGCCGCCGTCCAACCGGCACACCCGCTTCCCAAAATCACTACATCACGCATCGTTCTTTGTTACCCACTCCAACTCCCTCCGTCCAACCCGCTTCCCTGCTTCTTCACATCGGCCGGAATTTTTTTGTAAAAAAGCCTCCTTCTTTCTCCCCCACCCGCTACCCATCTCCTATGGCCAATCCGGACAAGCTGGATGAAATTTTCCGGATGCAGGATATCCTCAACAAAAAGATCGGGGTCGACCTCGCCAACCTCACGCCGGAGGACAAGACCAAGTGGGCCCTCAACTACACCCGCGCCATGAGCCAGGAGCTGGCCGAACTGATCGACAGCTTTCCATGGAAATGGTGGGCCAAATACCAGAAAATCGACGAACAGAACGCCCGCGTCGAAGTGGTCGACCTGTTCCACTTCCTCGTCTCCCTCGCCCAAACCCTAGGCATGACCGCCGAGGACATCTACCAAGGCTACGTGAAGAAAAACGAAGTGAACCACAAACGCCAAGATTCAGGGTACGCCGTCAAAGACCACGCCGATTCCCGGCATATTTAAAAAGCCCCCCTCGGATTTTTTCAAATCTCGCACCGATTTCCGGGGGACGGCGCTGGGTCGGCCACGTCCTGCAAAGGCCGTGCGGAAAAACCCACCCAACTTGACCCTGCGCACTGCTCCCATATAACGGCCTCATGTCAATTCCGCTCGAAGACAATTTTCAGGATGTCATCGGCAAGGCCTGCCGCGGGTTGGGTTTGGTGGACACGGAAGTTGCGAAAAAAACAGGCCTTTCCGCCGAAAAAGTGGTGGCGATCAAAAACGGACAATTCGATGATGCTGCCGTGCGACAACTCGCCCCGGTTCTCGGTCTTGGAACGGATGCGCTCATGGCCCTCGGTCGCCAATCGTGGTATCCGAAGAATCCCGGGCCGATCGAGGGATTGGCCTGTTTCAACACGCCCTACGAGGACATGACGGTCAACAGCTACGTGGTCTGGGATCCCCAGACGAAAACGGCCGCCGCCTTCGACACCGGGGCGGATTGTGCGGGGATGCTCAAGCTACCCGTCACAATCGGGCAGATCTTCATCACCCACAGTCACGGGGATCATATTGTGGATCTTCCGCGACTCAAAAAAGCCACCGGCGCCCCGGCTTTTGTCAGCGCGCGGGAACCGGTCGATGGCGCAGAACCCTTTCAGGACGGACGAACCTTCGCCATCGGGTGCCTCAAGGTCGAGACACGCCGCACCAGCGGCCACGCGCGAGGCGGCATCACGTATGTCATCACCGGTCTTGCCAAGCCTTTGGCCATTGTCGGCGACGCTCTTTTTGCCGGTTCCATGGGCGGGGGCATGGTCAGCTATCCGGAAGCTTTGGAAACCGGCCGCACCAGTCTGATGACCCTGCCGGAGGAGACGATTGTTTGCCCGGGACACGGCCCCCTCACCACCATCGGCGAGGAAAAACGCCACAACCCTTTTTTCAGCCGTTAACCCCGCCATGAAACGAATCGGCATCGTCGGTCTTGGCCGCATGGGCGCCAACATGGCACGTCGCCTCAAGGAAACCGGCCACCACGTCATCGTCGTCTACGACGTGCGCCGTGAGGTCGCGGAGGATTTGGCCAAGGAACTGGGCTGTCAGGCCAGTCCCACCCTGGCCGGGGTCACCGCGGCGGCCGACCTGATCCTCACGGTGGTGACGGACGACAAAGCCATGCACGGCATCTTTGCCGGACCAAAAGACAACCTGTTGAAGGGGGCGGCCGGCAAGGTGTTCGTCAATTGCGCCACCGTCTCGCCTTCCACCCATATCGCCGTGGAGAGGCTGGCGAAAAAAGCACACGCCGCCACGCTCGAGGGCTGCATGGCCTCGTCCATCACACAGGCCCGTGCCGGCACACTCTATCTGATGTGCGGCGGGGATCGCGGGACCTTCGACCGCGTCGCCCCGATCTTGGCCAAACTGAGCGATGATGGGAAACTCATGCGCTATATCGGACCGGCCGGCAGCGCGGCGAAAGTCAAAGCTTTGGTCAACATGGTGATGAACATCAACACCGCCGGCCTTGCGGAGGGACTCGGGCTGGGCGCTGCCCTGGGCCTCGATCTTAAGACCCTCATGGAGGTGTTTAGCCAAACCGGGGCCAACTCCCGGGTTCTGGCCACCGACGGCGAGGACATGGTCAACCGCGATCACTCGTGCTTCTTCAGTGCCGCGCATGCGGCCAAGGACAGCGGCATCGCCCTCGGCTTGGCTCGGCAACTCAAACTGAAACTGCCCCTGGCCGCCGCCACGCTCGGCCAATATCGCAAAATGGTCACCGGTGGGCTCGGAGAACTCGACAAATCCGGCATCGCCGAACTCACTTTCCCAGGGCGCGGGCCGAGGCGGAAAAAAGCGAAACCAAGTGAATCGGCTCCGCCACATCGCCTCGCGATGGTCCATGGTGGACTATCCGAGCCGCGAGAAGGAATGGAGCTACGACCGCAAGCTGGCCGACGCAAAGGCCGCCGGATTTGACGGGGTCGCCACGGCGGCCCTTCCCGAGGTGGGACGAGCGGCGAAGAAGCACGGGTTGACGGTGTTGGGGTATTTTTCCTCCGGCCAGGCGGCGGAGTTCCACCGCGAACTGAAGGCCAACCAGAAAATCGGCGCGCACCACATCAACGTGCAGTTGGCCGATGAGGACACCCTCACCCCGGAGGCCGTCGGTCTGGCAGTACTCCTCATGCAAGAAGGCAAAAAGCTGGGACTGGAGCCGGCGGTGGAAATGCACCGGGACACCTGCACGGAAACGCCGGAAAAAGGCTACGCACTGGCCGATGCCTACTTCCGGGTGACGGGCGAACTTCTCCCCATCACCTGGGACTTCTCCCACTTTTCCATCGTGAAACACCTGCATCCCGGCAACTACGCCGAAAAACTTCTCGTGCGCCCGGACCTGATCCAACGCGCCCAGATGTTTCATTTCCGCCCCTTCAACGGTCATCACTGCCAGGTTCCGGTGACGGACGGAAAAGGAAATCACACCCCGGAATTTCGGGATTGGCTGCCTTTTGCGGAGGCTCTTCTGAAGTGTTGGCTGGATGGCAACCGGAAAAAGGACCGCGAGATCTTTGTCTGCCCGGAAATGGGGCCCGTCGCAAGCGGCTACAATCTCAGCACACTCCCCAACAGTTGGGAGGAGGCCAAAGTCACCCGGGTGGAGATCGATAAAATCTGGAAGCGTCTGACTCGGTAAGACGTGCGCCGCCTTCTATTTCTCCGCCTCTAGGGTCACCTCGATATATTTGGACATCGGGGTAAAACTTTTCACCGCGTACTCATCGACGCCCACCAGCACGTTGGTCTCCGGGTAATAGGCGGCGGCACAGCCCCGCGGAATGTCATAAGGAACGGGGCGGAACCCCGGGGCCT
>RFMG01000024.1 GCA_009927835.1 Verrucomicrobiota bacterium
TGACGCAGGCCACGCCGTTCGGCAAGGGATCCGAACCAGGCCAGGTGAATTTCACGGGCGGCAACCGCCTCGGCAAGATCCTCGGGGGTATTCAGGTTTTCGAGGGCCCGGGTATCTTCTACCGGCAGAGAGAGGAGCGGGACGTTCTCTTCCCTCATGATGTGCCGGGGGCAAAAATGCCCGCGGGCGGCATGCCGCTGGAGAATCGACCGCGAGGCGGGTCCGTAGATGGCACAAAGAGGTTCCGGCAATCCGTCGCGCGAGCTGGCATAGGCCGCGAAAGGAGCGTTCGGTGTTGCCCGGAAACTTGCCACCAAATTCGCAACTAAAATCTCCGATACGAAAGGCAGATCGCAGGCCATGACCAACCACGCGGCCGCAGGGGTCTCTCGGAAGGCTCCCAAGATGCCGGCCAGTGGTCCTTGGGCTTCCTCCGAATCACGGATCACCGGAGTTTGCCCCGCCCCTTCGGGGGCAGCCTGTCCTTCCCGCAGGGAGAGATAAGTATGGTCGCAGAGTTTCCGTAAGAGTCCGATCCCGCGGGCGGCCTGCGTCAAGCCAACGTTGCCCACCACCAGAGACGCCTTCTCCCGACCCATGCGGCTGCTTTTTCCGCCGGCCAAAAACAGACCATGCAACGGGACATTCATTCAGCCGCTTTGAAATCACTCTTGCCGCCATGTTTTTCCACCAGTCGAACGCGGCGGATTTCCATTCCCGGAGAGGACGACTTGCACATGTCATAGACCGTCAGCGCCGCCACGCTCGCAGCGACGAGGGCTTCCATCTCAACGCCTGTTTTGGAGCTGGTTTTGACCGTTGCCTCGATCCGCAAAGTCCCATCTTTCGGCGGCGGAATGGCGATGTGGACAGCCTCGAGCGGTAGCGGGTGGCAGAGGGGAATCAGGCCGGCCGTCTGTTTCGCGGCCATGGTGCCCGCCAGGATCGCGGTCTGGAAGACCGGGCCCTTGGGAGAACGGAGGTCGCCATCACGCAGGTGCGAAAGAATTTCCGGAGGGAGCACCACCTCGGCCACCGCCACGGCCGTGCGGACCGTGACCTGTTTGCCGGACACGTCAACCATGGCCGGGTTGTTTTCTGCATCCAAATGGGTCCAGGCGGAACTCGGATTCATGATGGACACCATGAGAAATAGGGAACCGCCGAACCTTCGGCAAAGCTTTCATCGATCTCCACAAATCCACAGGTTCCGGCCAATCCGGCAAAGTCTCCCGAGTTGGCCACCGGCGACGGTTTCAAGGCCCCATCCCCAGCCTCCAGAACCGGCAGGAAGAGGGTCAGACCCGGCGACCGTGTGAAGGCGCCGCACAGAATTCGTCGGGGAACGGGCCCGGGTGTTCCCCCGCTCCATGCCCCAAGGGCAGGCAGCACGTAGCGGCGGAAACAGACCAGGGCCGAGACCGGGTTTCCGGGCAGTCCGAAAACCACCGTTCCTTCGGGCATCTGCCAGACGCCCATCGGTTGGCCGGGCCGTTGCTTGACTCCGTGAAGGACCAGCCGAGCCCCCAGGTCCGCGAGAACCTCGGGGACATAATCCAATCGCCCCTTGGAGACGCCCCCGGTGAGAACCACAACCTCGTTTCGAGCCAGCACCCCGGCCAGCCCATCCCGCAACACCCCCCGATCATCGCGGTAAACGGCCAGCTCGACCGGAGCGTGGCCGGACAGCCGCAGAGCCGAGGATAGAGCATCCAGATTCGTCCGGCGGATCTGCCCGTCGCGCGGCACGGTCTCGACCGAAACCAGTTCGTCCCCGGTGCCGACCACCGCGATCCGGAACGGCGAGGCCACCTGCACCTTGGATTGCCCGCAGGCTGCGGCGATGGCGACTTCCACCGGGCCAAGACGCAGACCGGCACGAAGCAGAGTCTCCCCCG
>RFMG01000275.1 GCA_009927835.1 Verrucomicrobiota bacterium
TTACGCCAGCTTTCCTGCCCGGCTACGGCCTTGCCCTCCTCCGCCGGCAGAAGGGAATATCCGACCAGGAAACATCCCAGCAAGAAAAGCAAAGAAAATTTTCTCATCCCTCAACGCCGGGGGTGCTCAGACCCTTCGCCCGGATTTTTGCTCCATGGCACGCAGGGATTCCCGGGTCACCGGGTACTCCCGGAAAACGAGAAACGACAAGGCCATCAGAACGGGTCCAATGGCGAAGGTTATGACGGTGATCCGGTGGACCGCGTCGGGCGCCTGGAGATCCGCCCCGGAAACGATCCCGGCCCCGGCAATCAGCCAGCCGCTGATCAGGAGCCCCACGGACTGCGCGGCCTTTTGCAGAAAACTGAAGATCGAGCTGTAGCCGCCGTCCTTGCGCACCCCGCTCCGTAGGTAATGAATCTCGGAAATATCGGCGATCATCGACATGGAAACCGGCCCCAGCATGCCGGAACCGAACCACCACATCCATTGACCCAAGGCAAAGAGCATCAGCCCCACAGGGAGATTCCAGCCGGCCACCGACCCTTCGGCCCGCGGGGCCAGCCCGAGCCAGGTGAATACCAGAAGGAGCCAGAGTCCGCCGAAGATGCCGATCCCCATGCCCACATAGCCGGCGGCTTTTTTATCAAACCATTGGGTGACCCTACCCTGAAAGAGGGCCCCGAGGCCGGCCGCCACCATGCCGCCTCCATGAACGATGGTTTTCTCCTCCGGCCGGAACTCCATGAAGAAGACGTAGACGAACATCTGCAGCTGGGAGACGAAGAGAAACCCGAACATGGCAATGGAGAAGAAGCCGAAAACATACCAAGCCAGCCGGTCGCTCAGAATCTGACTGAAGTCGGCCCAGAAGCTTTGGAGCGAGTTTCCCTCCAGCTTTTCCTTCCGGGTGTCCTGGGCGAGGTCCCGGTTGAACCAGGTGCAGGCCAAAACCAGCAGCACGATGGTGACCGTCAGGACCGTTCCCATCGTCAGGTAGTTGGCCGCAATGGTCGACCCGTCGATCCGCTCACCAGCGGGGCCGGTCCGGTCGCGAAAAAAGAGAATCCAGGCGCAGCCACCAAAGAGAAGGTTGATGACCATGAAGAAGGCGCTGCGGATCCCCTGCAGACGGGAGCGATCCTCGTAGTCCGGGCACAGTTCGAAACCCATGGCCACATAAGGCACACCAAAAATGGTCACGGCCGTGCGCATCAAAAGATTGGACATCACCGCCATCATGAAGAGCAACCAGGTGGGCCAACTGCCCGGAGGCAGGATCCAGATCGAAAAGAAAGCCGGCGCCAGCAGCAGCCCGCCCACGAGCACGTAAGGCAACCGTCGGCCCCAGCGGGAGCGGGTGTTGTCGGAGATGTGTCCCATGAGGGGATCGGTGATGGCGTCGTAAAAAACGGAGATGCTCAGGGCTAATCCCGCCATGCCGGCCCCGAGACCGAGCACGGAGGTATAGTAAAGCAGGGCGAAGTTGGCCACGCCCGCAAAGGCAATGCAGCTGGCCCCATCACCGAGGGCGTAGCCCAGCAGACGCCAAGAAGAAATGCGCGGCTTCGAATTCGTGGTGAGGGCCTTCATGATTGGATCGCCATTCCCATGGGAGGGGTGCGCAGGGAAAACCGGCTCATGGCCTCACCTTCTCGAAGTTGAAACCGGACCGGATCCGGGATTTCACGGATCCGATCACCAGAGACAGGCATCATTCTTCCACCAACACCTTCACCTCCGGAGTTTTTTTTCGACGAGCATTTCCCGGCTGTTTCCGGCCGGCAGTGCCAAAAACATCCCGGACCGCCTCAAGATATTTCATCCCGTGGACCGTGTCCGGCTCCAGATAACTTCCCTCCGTCCACTCATTCCAGCTGTTGATGTTGAGGATACGGTGGGGGGCGGGCTCCTGCATGAGGCGTTCCTTCGTCTTTTCCAAGGCCTCGCGGAAACGCCCGGGCGTGTTGCCGCTGATCACATGGGTGAAAGGGTAGCCGAAATTTCCGAACCCGTCGTCCCCGTGCGTCCGCGGGGTGCTGTCCCAACCCATCGAGACATTCGGGTAGTACGGCTCCGAAAAATCCCTCTTCATTTTGTCCCAGTGCTGGAAATACTCATCACGCACCTTGGTAAAATCGGTCTGCTCGTCCGGCATCTCCGCATGATGAATCCAAACATAGGAGGTCACGGAATCAAAGCCCAGTTCGCGGACCACCCGGGCCGGGTCGGCCGGCGTCTCCTGCCAAGGCATCACCGTCTTGCCCCAGACGACCGCGTTGAGGTGCAGATCGGAAAAACCGGCCCGACGGGTCTTGGCACGGAACTCATCCAGCGCCGCCCGGGCGTCCGTCAGTGAGGGAAATCCAGCCAGCAACTTGGAAAGGTCATAGAAGGAGAAATAGGGCTTCCCATCGACTTTCCAGTAGGACGGATGCAAAAAATATTTTTCGATGACCTGGTCGCAAATCTTTGAAAAGCCGGCTGGAGTTACCACCCCGGGATAAAGAACCTCACTCGGCACCCCGCGGCGGGCGGGAAAGATTTCCACCCAGTCGTGGTTGGCCCACATCAAGGCGAACTTCAGGCGGTCACAGTTGGCCGCCCCTAGAAAGCCCAGGTCCAGCGGCCGGTCTAGGAACGGCCCATCGTTGTAGTGGTACCAGTCGAAGAGAAAAACATCGATGCCGTGGTCGGCGGCCGCCGCGATCTTCCGCTCCATCACCTTCGGGTCCGACTCATCCTCGTATCCCCAGAGCGGCACCTTGGGTTGCTGATGCCCGGGGAAACGGGGCTTCGCAGCCTTGACCAACTCCCACTCCGTCCACCCCCTGCCCTTCTGGACCTCGTTCCGGGGGTCCCCTGGGTGGTAGTTACCAAAGTAGTAAACTGCCACGGTGAAATCTTTTTCCCTTCCCTTGGCCGGGACGGTCGACGGGGTTGGGCGGCGGGAGGCAATCATATCTTTTATCCTAGCAAACGATCGGGGCGATTCTGCAATGGTCTCGCCATAAATCAGCACCATTCCGCCGAAATCCAGACCGCCTCAGGCGGACGGGGCCGAGGTTCCCTTCCCGTTTTGAAACTGTCTCGGAGAAACCCCGAGGATGCGCCGGAACTGCCGCGCAAAGTAGTTGCTGTCGTTGAAACCACACTCCAACGCCGCCTCGGAGACGCTCTTGTCGCTGGTCTGCAGGATGCGGGCGCCTTTGGCGACCCTCAGCCTCTGCAGGTAGGCGAGAGGACTCTCCCCCTTCACCCGGTGGAAAAAGCGGTAAAAGTTCCGGTCGGACATCCCCACCATTTTAGCCAAAGCCGGAATTTTCAGGTTTTCATCAAAGTGACTCTCCATGTGGGCGATGACCTGGCCAATCTTCATGATCCTCCCCGATTCGACCGTGGGTTTGACGTGATAAGCCCGCGACAGCAACCCCACCAAGGCCATGAAATAGGTCATGGCCATGAACCGGTGGCCGTCCGGAGCCCGCCGGACCGACAAGTTTCCGGCCTTTGTGCGATGACGCTCCTCGAACCGGACCGCCCCCCGCCTGGGCAAATCCCCACATATCTCTTTCTCCATCGCCTCCGCCAATTCTTTTACCTTGCTCAATTCGTCCATCGGCAGCGTGAGATGCCTGGCGGAGTGCCCCTCTTTCAACATCGCCGGTTCAACCACAAAAAGCGACTGGTATCCGGGCAGAGCCGTCACATCGAAGCGCACCCTTTGCAGGAGCGACTGGTCAAAGATGATGTTGATCAGGCCCAGGTGCTCCGTGGCACGGTACCCGTGAGGGCGCGAACCGTGATGCACAAAAACATCACCCGCTTTAATCGGAAACTCCTCTTTCCCGATGATGTTGATCCCGTGACCCCGCGTGACGATGACGATCACAGTGAAATCATGAATGTGCAGCGGGTAATCGGGATGTTCCTCCAAGAAGAAAACATCCAGCGGGAAATGCCGGTCTGGAAATACCAGCTCACGCTCAAATTTGAGGGGACGGATCCTCGCAGAGTCTCCCCTGGGAGACAGCCTCCACTCGTTCGGCTTACGGGCAAGCATTTTGGTGCGAGAAATAGCCAATGTGCCGTAATTGGTAGCACGCCACATGGGAACTTGGTCTAGCACGTTTTTGCCATTGTATAGCACAATATGGTATTAATTGCTGAGGAACGTTTTACATATTATGTTTTCGTATTTTTTTATGATTTTTATGACCAAAACACGCCTTTTCAGCCGTTGCCAAAACGTCCTTGGTATGAATGGTTTTTTATTTCACTTTTTCTGACATAAACAGCACGGACTCCATCAGAACCCCCTAGGATCCAAACGTAACTTAACCGAACCCAAAATTACGAGGGAAAGGATTGTTCGACCGATCCGCAACAAGCCTTCAGCGTGCTGCGGAAGCCTCCTGAAACAACCTCCGTGCAATTTTGGCGTAAAGAAGCGCTTGCGCGTACCGATCGGACTCCTCCGTCATTTTTCCGTCCGGACCCGGAAAGAGCCGGGCGTAGTAGTGGGTTCCGTCAAGCAGCTCCGGCGCAAAGATCAACACGTCCCCGCGTTCCGCATGATCCAGAAACCCCTTCATCGCCCGCTTCCAGAGGGTTCGAAAGTCGGCGAAGTAGTCCACCACCCCAACGGCCGCCGCCGGACGTGAGATCCCCTCATCAATGGGCACCTGCATCTGCCCGGGGCTCGCAATCCTCCCATGCATGAAGCCGACCCGGTCAAAGATGGGTTTCAGGAACTCGATCTTCTTCTCCAGCCCTCCGTAAACCATCTCCTGCCCGCAGTAGTAGTGACTAAAATCCCCGTTGAAGAGCACCTCGGGGAACCGCTTGGTGATCTGCACCGTGCGCCACATGTCCTGGGTGATCGTGGCGCGATGGGTTTCGATAAAAATGGGCAACCGGGCTTTTTCCGAGGCAGCCAAAATGGCCTCAACCAAGCGGAAGACATCCTCGTCATCCTCGATCCCCCAGCCGACATGGACGGTTAGGCAAAGATCTCCGCGCGTCGCATGCTTTTCAGCCAAAGACAACGCCTCCTGGGGTTGATTGATCCGGCCAAGTCCGCAGTGGGGAAGTGCACCGGGCGCCAAGGATCCGTCTTGCGTCAGTTGAACACCTTCAAAACCATCCGCCGCCAGCTGTTCCAGGATCCTTTCCTTCTTTGTCTCCTTCCACTGCGAGCCTTGGCGCAGGCCGACCAAGTTGTCGAGATTCAAGAACACCCGAAGCTTGGGGGCACCGCCCGAACCGTCGTTCAGGTAAAAAGGCCGCCTCAAAACTCGTCGCAGGCAATCTGGGATGGCGACACCCCGATCTCCGCCAGCATCTTGCGGCAAGCCTTCACCATCATCGGGGGCCCACAGAGGTAAAATTCGACGGCGCGCACGTCCGGATGGTGACGAAGGTAATGGTCGAGTACAACCTCATGAATGAATCCCGCCGGGCCGTCCCAACGATCCTCCGGCAAGGGCGAGGAAAGCGCCAGGTGGAAGCTGAAATTGGGATGGCTGACCGCCAGCTGCTCGAAATATTCATGGTAGTAGAGTTCCTGCCTCGACCGGGCCCCATACCAGTAGCTGATCTTCCGCGCCGATTTTTTCCGACTCCAGCAAGTGACTCAGATGGGCCCGGAGCGGCGCCATTCCCGCCCCGCCTCCGATGTAAACCATCTCCTTCTGCGTCGGCTTGATATGAAAATCTCCGAAAAGGTCCGATCGCCGTGACTTCGTCCCCGGGTCGCAAACTGAACACATAGGAGGAGCCAACGCCTGGAGGGCAATCCTGACCGGGAGGCGGCGTGGCGATGCGGACATTGAAGCGGAGGATCTGCTCCCCTTTTGGATTCGAGGCCAGCGAGTAGTTATTGCGCTTGCCGGACACGGGGTTGGTGACCTCAAGATCGAAGACGTGCTGATGGCGCCAGACCGAGGCGAAAGGCTCAGCAATATCGAAGTCCCGGAAGCGGATGCGATCGTAAGCGGGAATCTCGATCTGCAGGTAGTCACCCGGAGTAAAATCAACCCTGGCAGAGACCTCTACCGGTTCGAGGACCAGCTCTTTGATGAAGGTGGCCACGTTCCGGTTGCTGACGACCCGAAATCGCAGGGTCGTTTGTTGCCTGGCTCCAGCCCCGCCGGGTTGGAGGACATTCAGCCAGAGCCTCCCGCCCCGCTCCTCAAGCGGATAGGTGGCCAAGCCCCGACAAATGGGGGCGCGGGCGGGCGACCCGTCGGCCAGATGAAACCGGCCGTTGTGTTTCGGGCATTCGATGATATCCCCCTTCACCAGGCCGTCGGCCAAATGGGTGTTCCCGTGGGTGCAGATACCATCGGTGGCAAAGAGCGCTCCTTTTTCGTCGCGGATCAGGGCGTAGCTTTTACGGCCATGGTCGAAGCGCAACACATCGGCGGGACCGAGGTCGGTCGCGGCACAGATTTCGACCCAACCCTTGGCATCCGGTTGGGCATCCGCCGCTTGAACGTGCTCCACCGAGGCTTGCCGGGGCGCCGGCAACTTGCGCTTCACGTGGTACGAGGGATCCGAGACCTGCTTGAGCACCGCAGGCAGAATTTCCCGCCAGGCGGCGGCGATGGAGCGATAGGGCGGCGGGCAGTCGTCTTTGACCAGCTCGTGCAACTTGGGAAGGTTGTGATAGGGCACCAAGGGAAACATGTGGTGCTCGAGGTGGTAGTTCATGTTCCAGTACACAAACCGGCTGAAAGGGTTCATGAAAACCGTCCGGCAATTCAGCCGGTGATCCAGGACGTTTTCCGCCAGGCCGGCGTGCTGGGTGGTGTTGTGCACGATCATCAACCAGGTCCCAAAGAAATGCGGTAGTAGGATCAGGAAAATCGGAACCCATGACTGTAGCGCGATCGCGGTGGCCAAGGTCGCGGCATAAAAGCCAAGGATAATCCGGGCGTTGCGAAAGATCTTGGAGAACTGGTTTTCCGGAATGAAGGTCCGCTCCGCCTCGCTCACGCGCCCCAGGGCGTGCCGGATCAGACCTGGAAAATACCCCTGGTAAACATTGATCGCGAACAGGCTCAGGAGATGGGCGCGCAGATTCGGAGGCCGGGAGACCTGAATTTCCGGATCCCTACCGACGATGATGGTATCGGAGTGGTGTCGCGTGTGGCTCCAACGCCAGACCACGGACTCGCGCATGACCATGAAGGAGGCCAACTCATACAAGGCGTTGTTCATCCAGTCGGTCTTGAAGGCGGTGCCGTGGCCCGCCTCATGCCAGCGCGAGTCGGAAGCGGTGGCATAAAGAACCGCATACAGGGTGTACGGCAGGACGACCCACCAGGTCCCCCACAGCGCGACGGTCCCCCATGCAGTCAGCCCCAGAAGGGCAACCCAGGTGAGGGTATCGCGGATCGCCGGGCCATCCCGGCGTTCCAGCAGCTTTCGCAATTCTTTTCTGGGAACCGGGGGCTGATACCAGTCCGCCTCGGCCAGTCCAAGTTCCACCGCCTTGGCCGCATTCTTTCCTGTGAGGGAATAATCAAGCCGCTCCGGGGGTTTCAAAGCAGGCGCAACAAGGGAATCGTGACTCATGACATCCGTAATATGCTTAGGCACCTTGTTCGGGGAAATGGACAGAACCGTACTTTTGCATGTATTTTCCAGACATGTCAAAGGACCCCCGCCGGTACCGGCTCTACTCCTTCCCTGAGCGGGAAACCCCCCTTGGCCGAGTGCACTTTGGGGGGGTTCTTCCCAACAGCACGGGAACTGGGTGGGACGGTTTTCGTAAATACGGCATGTACGCGGCGGTTTTGATCACCCGTGGGGGTGGAGTCTACCGGGATGCCTCGGGCCGGGAGATCCCCCTCGCCCAAGGGTCGGCCATCCTGGTTTTTCCGGAGGTGCCCCACCATTACGGCCCGAGCCCGGGCCTGCGCTGGGACGAGATTTTTGTGGCTTTTTCCGGACCTGCCTTCGATGCCTGGCGAGGCCACGGTTTGGATCCGGCACATCCTGTTTGGAGCCTGCAAGATCCCCGCAGCGAGTCGGATTTTCTCCGTTGCCTTCTGAATCGACGTGTGGAGAAAGCGGAAGACGCCATCCGGCAGGCCGCGGATGTCCATGGAATGTTGGCACGCTGGTTGGCGCAGAGGCCCAAGGAGCAGGATCTGCCCGTCTGGCTGGAAAAAGCCCGGCGCGCCTTGGCCTCCATACCCGAGCATCGCACAGTCTCGTCGGTCGCTCGGGAATCCGGACTTCATGCCGACGCGTTTCGTCGTGCCTTCCGCAAATGGACCGGGGAAACTCCCGCAGGGTTTCATCGCCGCCATCGGTTGGCCATGGCGATCGATCTGCTTCGGAGGCAGGAGCTGGGCCTGGCCCAGATCGCTGAGGCCCTCGGGTTCCATGATGCTTTTCACTTCTCCAAATGCTTCAAGCAGGCCTATGGCTCGTCCCCCTCCGTGTACCGCACGCTGCCGCCGAAGCCTCCCGGAAAGATCCTACGCCGGGTTGGTGAACAGCAAGGGGCAGTTCAAACAACGAAATGACCAGGCGGCCTCCACCATCATCGTCGGCTACGGCAACTACCTCGGCGCCTCCGCCGTCGGGCATTAAGCTGTTTTATTTTTCCAGCACCCGGTTGCCGGCGCCGTTGTCGCGAACGGTCCGGTCACCAGA
>RFMG01000176.1 GCA_009927835.1 Verrucomicrobiota bacterium
AACTGGTGACCCGAACCCGCGCCGTTCGGTCATGGCGCGAAAAGACAAAGGTCCATCCCTCCTATCGGCTCGTCGATACCTGCGCCGCCGAGTTTGAGGCCTACACCCCCTACTACTACTCCACGTACGATGTGGAGGATGACGAATCCCGCCCGACCAAAAAACCGAAGATCCTCATTCTCGGCGGTGGCCCGAACCGAATCGGCCAAGGGATCGAATTCGACTACTGCTGCGTCCACGCCAGCTTCGCGCTCCGAGAAGACGGGTATGAAACGATCATGGTCAACTCCAACCCGGAAACCGTCTCCACCGATTACGACACCTCCGACAAACTTTATTTCGAACCCCTCACGGCTGAAGACGTCATTCATATCTACCGGGCTGAAAATCAGGATGACCTAGTCAAGGGTGTCATCGTTCAGTTCGGAGGACAAACGCCCCTGAATCTGGCTGCCGAGCTGCAGGCGGCCGGCGTCCGAATCCTCGGAACCTCCGTGGAATCGATCGAGCGCGCCGAGGACCGAAAGCTCTTCTCCTCCATGCTGGATAAGTTGGGCCTCCGCCAGCCCCCCAATGGCACCGCAACCACGACCGAGGAGGCCCTGGTTGCAGCCAAGAAAATCGGTTTTCCGCTTCTCCTTCGCCCCTCCTTTGTTCTCGGGGGAAGAGCCATGCGGATTGTCGATTCGGAGGATGAAATCCGCAGTTATATGAAAGAGTGCACCGAGGTTGCTCCCGGCCGCCCCATCCTTCTCGATCGCTTTCTTGAGTCCGCCACCGAGGTGGATGTCGACTGCGTTTCGGACGGGAAGGATGCCGTCATTGGTGCCGTGATGGAGCATATCGAGCAGGCCGGGATCCACTCCGGCGACAGCGCCTGCGTCATTCCCAGCCGTTCGCTATCAAAAAAGGTTTTGGAGGAGATCCGCTCCGCCACCCTCTCGCTTGCCCGGGAACTTGGGGTCAAAGGTCTGATGAATATCCAGTTTGCGGTTCAAAAGGATGCCATCTACGTCCTCGAGGTGAACCCTCGGGCCTCCCGCACCGTTCCCTTTGTCAGCAAGGCGATTGGAGTGCCCCTCGCCAAAATCGCCTCCCGCGTGATGTCAGGCAAAACTTTGAAAGAGCTGGGATTCACATCGGAAATCATCCCGGAGTTTTTCTCCGTGAAGGAAGCGGTCTTCCCCTTTGCCCGCTTTCCCGGCACCGACATTCTCCTGGGACCGGAAATGAAATCCACCGGAGAAGTCATGGGGATCGACCGTTCGTTTGGCCTCGCCTATGCCAAAGCCCAGATGGCAGCACAACCCCCCCTGCCCAATGCCGGATCCGTTTTCCTGAGCGTTCGGGATATGGACAAGGAGGCGGCCGTGCGGATAGGAAAAGGCCTCCATGATCTCGGCTTTACAATTGTTTCCAGTGCAGGAACAGCCCGTAAGTTGGCCGATGCAAAGATTCCCGTTACCCCCCTTCTCAAGCTCTCGGAAGGCCGACCCAACGTGATCGACCTGATCAAAAACAGGGAGATCACTCTCGTCATCAACACCCCGGCCGGTGCCGTGGCACGATCCGAGGAGGTCCTGATCCGCACTTCCGCCTTACGAAACAAGATCCCGGTCATGACCACCATCGCGGCCGCCGAAGCGAGCGTGGAAGGCATCCGCTCCATCCGCCAACACGGCCTAAACGTCCGCGCCCTCCAAGAATACCACTCCTGATTGCGATGCTTAATTCCTGCGTCCTCCTCACTTTTCACCTTCTCACCTTCGTATCCGCAGGACCCCTTAACCCCTTAACCCCTTAATCCCTTGTCTTGATCCGCAATCTCATCTTCGACTGGTCGGGGACTCTCGTCGACGACCTCACCCCCGTTCTCACCGCCACCAACCACGTCTTCGGACTCCACGGCAAGCCCCTCTTTGACCGCGAAACCTTTCGCGAGAAGTTCTACCTCCCCTACGAGGGATTTTACAAAGAACACCTGCCCGGAGTTGCCTTGGAGGGGCTCGAAAAGATATTCCGCAAAGTTTTTCGCGAGCATCATCACACGGTATCCCTTCTTCCGGGAGCCAAAGAGATTCTGCAATATTGCCACGACAACCAGCTCCCAACGTTTCTTTTAAGCAGTGTCACGAGGGACGATTTTCTCCACCAGGCCAAACGCCTTGGGGTCGACCACTACTTCCACAAATCCTACGCCGGGATTGCGGACAAGCGGGAAGCCATCCACTCGATTCTGGCCGATCACCATCTGCACCCCGATGAAACCCTGTTTGTCGGGGACATGGAACATGACATCGAGACCGCCCGGCACGGCAATATCCGCTCCTGCGCCGTTCTGACAGGCTACGACTCGCTCAAGAAACTCCAGCGGGCCCTTCCCGACCATGTTGCTCCGGACATGTTTGCCGTCATAGAAATCCTCCGCCGCCACTCCGCACCTGAAGCTCTTCCCCCAACTCCCACCGTGGGGGCGTTGATCGTCGGCCCCGACAAGAAGCTGCTGATGGTTCACACCCTGAAATGGTCGGGGCTGTGGGGAATTCCGGGCGGCAAGATAAAACCTGGCGAGTCCTCCGAAGACGCCCTCAGACGCGAAATTTTGGAGGAAACAGGCCTTTCCTTGACAGAGATACGCTTTGCTCTCGTGCAGGACTGCATCCGTTCCAAGGAGTTCTACAAACAGGCCCATTTTGTTCTCCTGAACTATGTTGCACACACACGGGAGAACCAAGTGACGCTGAATGACGAAGCCGACGAGTATCGCTGGTGCACTTTGGAGGAGTGTTACCAACTCAATCTCAATACTCCCACCCGCATCCTTCTCGATTGGTATAAGAAGAATCGCTAGGTTCCACCCACACGCCCTCCTCTTTCCACCTCCCACCTTCCACCTCCCGCAGTTTGAACTTCCAATCTTCCAATGCTGTTCAATGATGAGTCTATGAGCTGGCAATCCTCTCCCTACAAAATCGATGCCAAATCCGGTCAAACCCTCGCTTTTGCACCTGCGGACAAAGCAAGAACCCTCCCTTCTGCGACGGGTCCCACAAAGGGTCAGGCAAAGCTCCTAAAGTG
>RFMG01000229.1 GCA_009927835.1 Verrucomicrobiota bacterium
GGAGAGATCATAGAGTTCGGGTTTTCCTGTTTCGTAAAACTCGATCAGCTTCCAATTCCCTTGGCGGATGGCGCTCCCCGGCTTCGCGTTGCCCGTATAACAGGGGAAGTGCCAGAAGAGGTTGGTGCGTTCCAAGCCTTTCCGGTCGCGAATCGGGAGAAGGCTTCGGCCATCGACGACCTGCTTGGTGGGTGGAGGAACTCCCGCGAGTTCAAGAAGGGTGGGGAGGAAGTCGATGCTTGAGACGGGCTCTTCACTTACAGAGCCTTCTTTTACTCCTGGACCACTCCAAAATGCGGGGACACGGATTCCGCCCTCATAAAGAGATCCCTTTCCGTCCCGAAGAGGGGCGTTGAACTGACGGGTCCCGCCGTTGTCCGAGGTGAAAAAGATATGGGTGTTTTTCGTTAGTCCGAGTTTTTCCAGTTCGGCATAGAGTTTCCCGATATTCTGATCCAAACCTTCGATCGTGGCGGCGTACTCGGCCGCCATCCGATCCTTCTTGTCGGCGTATTTCGCAAGAAGTTCCGGCTTGGGTTCGAAGGGTGCATGAACGGCGTGAGGGGCAAAGTAGAGAAAAAAGGGGCCGTCTTTGTGTTCCGTCATCCACTTGATGACGGCATCGGTCATGACGTCGGTGAGTTCAGATCCATCGTTTCGAAGGTAGGCGTCCTTTTCGAAGCCTAGGGCT
Source organism: Verrucomicrobiota bacterium (assembly GCA_009927835.1). GTDB lineage: Bacteria > Verrucomicrobiota > Verrucomicrobiia > Methylacidiphilales > Verrucolacustridaceae > Verrucolacustris. The sequence continues at coordinate 692 of RFMG01000229.1, forward strand.
TTGGGTTCCGTGAAATACTGGAAGCCACGCCCGAGCGGGCTGGCGGGGCCGGTCTTCCCGCGACCAAGATTCCACATTCCCACCATGCCTGTGGAGTAGCCGTTGGATTTGAGAATATCGGCCAGAGTGAGGGTGTTGGAAGGGAGTTCCGATTTACTTTCAGCTGCCATGATTTTTTGTTGGGGGGATCCCGGGGTATGGCGGTCATCGATCACCGTGTAGATGCCGTGCCGTGGAGTGTATTGACCCGTCATCAGGCAGGCCCGGGTGGGGGCACAATTGGGGGCACTTGCGTAGGCCTGCTTGAAGATCAGACCTTTCTTGGCGAGAGCATCGATATTGGGGGTCGGTGCCAGATTACTTCCGGCAAAGCCGACATCTTTCCAGCCCATGTCATCGATCAGGATGAGAATGAAATTCGGCCGATCCGAAGCTTGGAGGGCAAGAGGAAACAGGAAAAAAAAGATAAACCTTCTTGCCACTTTGGTGTACGGGCCAAACAACGATGAATGTAACAAACCCCGTTAGACTTTAGGCCCCAGCATGTCTTCCGGCCGGACGAGTTTATCGAACTCGTCCGCCTTGAGATACCCGAGTGTAAGACACGCCTCCTTGAGGGTGGTGCCTTCCTTGTGGGCTTTCTTGGCAACCTCGGCGGCCTTGTCGTACCCGATCTTGGGAGAGAGGGCGGTAACCAGCATCAGGGAACGGTTGGTATATTCCTTCAGTTTGGCGGCATCGGCCTGGATTCCCTGCACGCAAAACTCCCGGAAACAACGACAGGCGTCGGCCAGCAGCCGCACGGAGTGGAGGAAGTTGTGGATGATGACCGGCTTGAAGACGTTGAGCTCGAAGTTGCCTTGAGACCCGGCGAATCCAATGGCCGCATCGTTGCCATGCACTTGCGCGCAAACCATCGTCATGGCTTCCGATTGCGTCGGGTTCACTTTGCCAGGCATGATGGAGGAGCCAGGCTCGTTTTCGGGGAGTTGAAGTTCAGCCAATCCTGCCCTCGGACCGGAACCCAACCACCGGATGTCGTTGGCGATTTTCATCAGGGCGACCGAAAGAGAGCGAAGGACTCCGCTGGCAGCCACGAGGGGGTCGTGC
>RFMG01000266.1 GCA_009927835.1 Verrucomicrobiota bacterium
TAAAGGGAACTACTCCCTCCTAATCAACCAGGCTGAAGTAGGTCAATACTCCGCAGCCGAGCTCGAAAAAGGAGTTAGCCTTGGTATCAACCCCAAGACACCCCAATCCGCGCTATCCCAGAAGATTGCCGCCCTTTGTCAGGAGCACTACACCCTCGGCAATACCATCCGAACCCTTCGTCGGGTTGAGATGAAACATTTGCAGAATGTGGACCTGACCAACCGCGCTGCGGTGGAAGCGTCCCTCAATCAGCTGATCGCAGAAAAACAGGCCCAGAAAAACGATCCGGGCGCCAATTCCGGCTACTATATCAAGACCGCCCGGATCTACCTGCAGGAGATTGCCAAGGAACCCTCTACTCGTGAACGAATCCAGGCGATCGAGAAGGAAATCAGCCAGATCAACCAACCTAAAACCTACACCTACTCTTTAAAGCCCACCCTTGTGACGACCTCTTTCCATGCACAAGGAGAGTTTGCGGGCGAGCCAACCGACCACTCGGTTTTACTCCAGTCACGGCTCACATCGGTTCCGGGACCCCTCCTGGATGCGAATGGAGATATTCCCGGTGCGGAGGGTCGAGCCTGCTTCGAGTGGAGTGAAAACGATTCGTTCCGTCCATCCCAACGCACTCCCCTCCTTGAAGCCAAGGCGGAGTCTGATTATATCATCCGGACCTTGATCGACGGCTTGCGGGAGGGAACCCGTTACTTCTACCGCCTTGTGTTCGAAAATGGAACCGAAGGGCCCACTCGCACATTTCGCTCTCTATCCCCAACCGGAGATCACGTCTCGTTTTGCATGGGAAACTGCATGAACTACTACCCTTTCATGACAGGACAGCCCAACGGGGATGGACCCGTCACCGCGACGTCGGAGGACAAACGTCTCGGGTATCCCTCCTTTGCCGCCATGCAGAGGTTGAATCCGGATTTCTTCATCGGGGCGGGCGATACCGTCTATTACGATTTTCCAAAGGATTCCCCCGCTCAGACGGTTCCACAACTTCGAAAGAAGTGGCATGAACAGTTCCGCTTCCCCCGTCTCATCGGCTTTTTCGGCACTTGCGGAAGCTTCTGGATGAAGGATGACCATGATTTTCGCTTTGATGACGCCGACCTCACTGGCGACCGGTTGCCATCCGCCACCACAGGAAAGGATCGCTTTCTGGAACAGGTTCCAATGCATACGGCGGGGGACACGAAATCCCCGAATTACCGGACCCACCGTATCAGCCGTGACCTGCAGATCTGGTTTCTTGAGGGAAGAGATTACCGTTCGGACAACCAGTCTCCTCCCGATCCGCACAAATCGATCTGGGGAGAGGCCCAGCGGAAATGGCTCGAAACAACCCTGCTGTCCAGCCCTGCAAAATGGAAAATCATCGTTTCGCCCACCCCCATGGTCGGTCCGGACCGAGCCAACAAAAGCGATAATCACACGAACCCCAAGGGCTTTCGCGCTGAGGCAGACTCCTTTTTTCATTGGATCAATGAAAAAAAAGTTCAAAACATTCTGATCTTATGCGGCGACCGCCACTGGCAATACCACAGCATTCATCCAAGCGGAGTGGAGGAGTTCTGCTGTGGTGCCCTGAATGATGAAAACTCAATCTCCGGCATTGCCCCAGGAGATCCCGCCTCCACCGATCCGCAGGCGACCATTCAGCAACCTTATCTTTACCCAAACCCCACGGGTGGATTTCTTCAAGTTGATCTATCGCCGAATTCCAAAGGCAAGTCCTCCCTCACCCTCTCTTTTTATGACGACACCGGGAAACTCCTTCACCAGGTGGTGAAGGGAAGTCCTTAATCCGTATCCGTCCGAAACGGCCGGGCAGGCAGATTCGACTCATCCGTCAGATTCGCATCGGCCGGACGGTTGCACCACGCATACCGAACATAGGTGGGATTTGGCACTTCGGCTGACTTCAAAATCACCTGGTTCTTCTCCAATCGAGCCTGTGCGGGCTTGAACTGTTTGTCAGCTCCAGCCACCGCAAATCCGCCTACCTCTTTCTGATCTGAACTTTTGAGCCCACCCGCATGGGGACGAAACGAAACCATGGCTTCCCCACCTGAAAATTTTACCGAATCAAAGACCGGCCCCTGGCACACCACATCCTTCCCATACGCGATCTTCTTGGCCCAAAGAGCCAGCCTCTTTCCCACCTCCATTTTTTTCTGCGGATGAATATCTTCCGCTTCACCCAAGCCCAGAGTCACTGCCAAACCTGACTGTGGAACATGGTCAGCCACAGCACTTTGGGCGTCCCTCAATTGAGCCCATTTGATTCCGGCCGCCCCTGCCCCCTCCTCGCTGTAATTAAAGTCGGCAAGTTGGACGATCAAGAATGGAAAATCCCCCAACCCCCACGCCTTCCGCCACGATCCGATCATTCCCGAGAGCAACTTTTCATACACTTCGGCCCGGTAGGCGTTCGCCTCTCCCTGATACCAGATCACCCCCCGAATCGGATACGGCACCAAGGGGTGGATCATGCCGTTCCATAAAACCGAGGCCAGATTGGGATTCTTATCCGGTGGATTGGGTGGACGCAGCTTTTTGGGTGGCTTCGCTCCTGTTTTTGCCGCCTCGGCTACTGCGACATCATAGGCAGGCTTTTCCCTTTCATACTTCTCCAACAACTTTGGATACCAGTTGGGATACTCATCCCGGTCATTCACCGCTTTGGCAAAAGCGGCGTCACTTTTCAGAAATTCAAGGGGCGTCCAAGCCTCCGCCGGAGTTCCCCCCACGGCACTTTGAATCACACCTACGGGGACCTTCAGCTCCCTGCGCAACTCCCGCCCAAAGAAGTAGCCAACGGCTGAAAAGTTTAATGCTGCATCCTTGCTGCTGATATTCCATGCGGCTTTCACGCTGTCCGATGGGTCGCGCGCGGGAGAGTGCGGTATTCCGATGAATCGATAAAGGGGATCTCCGGCCTTATCTGCCTCAACCGATTGGGCAACGCACTGTTTCAACTTCCACTCCATGTTCGACTGCCCACTCGCCAACCAGACTTCCCCGATCAGAATATCCGAAACTTCGATCGAATTTGTCCCGGATGTCACCTTGAGGATCTGACCCTTTTCATCGGCTGGCGATGGATTTAATGGTACCGACCACTTCCCGTCCGCTCCCGCCTTGGCCTTAAACTCCTTTCCCTGCCACTGAACAAGCACGTCCGCTCCGGGATCCGACTTTCCCATAACGGGAAATGGCATATCCCGTTGGAAAACCGCGTGATCTGATATCAGGGGATGAAGAAAAAGTTCTGCCCTTCCGAGAGCGGGTAAAAAGAGACAGAACAGTCTGACCGCAAGGTTGCGCATGGAAATTTTAGTGACCGCGCGTCGAAACACCCAAAAGCGAATCCCTCCCGCTCAACTTCGGCCAGAAAAGTCCGTAAACTGCGATCACCACAAAGCATCCCAAAGGAACAAGAAAGCCGACCGACATGTTCCACCGATCCCCCACCCAACCCATCAGCTTGGGCAGAAGCGCTCCTCCCATGATCGCCATGACGATGAAGGAGGAGGCCAGTTTCGATTTTTCCCCCAAACCGTGAATCCCCAAGGCAAAGATCGTCGGGAACATCACCGACATGAAGAAGAAGCTCAGGAACAAAGCCACCAC
>RFMG01000178.1 GCA_009927835.1 Verrucomicrobiota bacterium
TTGGGCCACCTCCCGCGCCAACTCCGCCGCCACCTCCCGCCCGTACTCCGCCTGCGCCGGCCCCTCCGGCAGGGACCGGATCTTCTCCCGCACCGCATCGGGAATTGAAATCCCCGGCACCTCGTGGTGCAAAAACTCCGCATTCCGCGCGCTGATCACCGGCATCACCCCCACCAGGACGGGAATCCCCAAAGGGCTCAACGCCTCCTTCAGCCTCCGTATCATCGATTTTTCATACACGGGCTGGGTCATCACAAAATGGGCTCCCCGCTCCATTTTTCTCTCCAGTTTTTTCACCTGGGCATCGAAGTTTTTCGAATTCGGATTGAAAGCGACCCCCACCACGAACTCCGCGCCCGGCCCCACCTCCCGCCCCGCCGAATTTCGCCCCTCATTCAACTGCCGGATCAGGTCCAGCAGTCCCAGGCTGTTCACGTCGTAGACCGAGGTCGCCCCCGGATGATCCCCGAATTTGGATGGATCCCCCGTCAGCGCCAACACATGCCGATGCCCCAAGGCCGCCAACCCCATCAGCTCGCTCTGCAACCCGATCAGATTTTTGTCCCGGCACGCCAGGTGGATCAGGCTCGTCGTCCCCAGCCTCTCCCGCAACAAAGTCGCCGCCGCCGTGTTCGCCACCCGCAGGATCGCCAGGGAGTTGTCCGCCAGCGTGAGGGCCGTCGCACCCGCCTGCACCAACTCCTCCGCCGCCCTCAAAAACGGACCCATATCCAGCCCACGCGGACTGTCCAACTCCACCACCGCAATTCTTCCCTTGTTCAACCGATCCAGGATCGACTCCTCCCTTTTTCTCTCCCCCCCGCGATCGGAAACCTGAATCCTTTCCCGTTTCGGCTCCTCCGCCTCCCGCGGCGCCATGTTCGGCTGGAGCTGACTCACCTTCGCCTTCAGGGCGCGGATGTGGGCCGGACTCACCCCGGATCCTCCGCCCAACAACGAAACCCCCAGCGCGGGAAGCTCCGCCATTCTCTCCGCAAAGTAGTTGGGGTGGTTCGCATAAAGATATCGCCCCTCCGAGAATTCGGGCTGACCCGCGTCCGGATACGCCGCCAGGGGTTTTTCCGGCCCCGCCGAGATCCTCCGCACGACCCCCGAGCAGGCACTCGGACCAAACGCCGGCGCCACGCCCAGCACCTCCGCACCCGCCCCCCGCAACCTGCGAACCGTTTCCTCCCACCTCCTCCCCTCGGGCAAGGTTCCCTCCCGTCCGGAGGCCAGCAAGGCAACCACGGGAAGATGGTGAAGCTCCCGAACCGCTCCGATCGCGATCTCCAGCTCCTCCGGGTCGCCAAACGCCTGCAGCAAGACCGCCTGAACCCCTCCATCGATCAGGGCTCCCGCGTGTGCCCGGAACAGCTCCTCCACAGCCTTGGCCCCCAATCCGTTTCGGTCGGCGGAGGTCAACCCGCTCGGTCCCAGACAGCCCGCCACCCAAGCCCCGCTTTTGCCAACCTCCCCCAGCGCAATTTTCGCCGCCTTCCAGTTGATCTCGTTCGCTTTGTCCTCCAACCCGTGCCGTCGCAGCGCAATCCGATTCGCCGCAAAGCTGTTTGTCGCGATCAGCTCCGCCCCCGCCTCCAGATAGGCCCGATGCGCCGCCGCCACCCGCTCCGGTTCCGTCAGGTTCAACCCCTCGAAACTTCGGCCCAACGGCACCCCCTCGGCATAGAGATACGCCGCCACCGATCCGTCTCCCACAACGACCCGGGCCGCCAGCGTCTCTAAAAGATTTGCCATACTCTATCCTCCCAGTCAGCCTTTCTAATGTGAAATCAAAGAGTGTCATCAAGAAACGGGAAAATCCGTCTAACCCGTTGGACAACAACATTGATGAACTGCTCGATGCCGCCGGAATTACCGAGCATCGGCAACACTTTAAGGAGATGATCTCGATCGTTTTGGGGCTCCACGCCTCCCCGGCCGACTTGGGGGATCTCAAGCAGTTTAAACGGGTCATGCGCGAAATCCGGGATGCGAACAAGGTCTTTGCCCCGTATCGCGGCATCAAAAAAATATCGGTTTTCGGCTCGGCCCGAACCCAACCCGCCAGCCCGACCTACAAAGCCGCACTTCGCTTCGGCAAGCTGATGCAGGAGGCGGGCTACATGATCATCACGGGAGGGGGCGACGGGATCATGGGCGCCGCACAGGCCGGGGCAGGTCGCCAACACGGCTTCGCCCTCAACATCGAGCTCCCGTTCGAGCAGCAGCCGAACGAAACGATCCGGGGTGACAGCAAACTTTTCACGTTCAAATACTTCTTCACGCGAAAACTGAACTTCGTCAAACACTCCGACGCCATCGCTCTTTTTCCGGGGGGATTCGGCACGATGGATGAGGCCTTTGAGACCTTTACCCTGATGCAGACCGGCAAGTCGGAGATCATTCCCCTCGTCCTGGTGGATGCCCCGCGGGGAAACTTCTGGAAAACGTTTGAAAAATATCTCCGCGAACACCTGCTGGGCGACGGCCTTATTTCGGAGGAGGATTTTACCCTTTTCAAGATCACAGACGATCTGGAGTTCGCCCGCCGGGAGGTGGTCAACTTTTACTACAACTTCCACTCCTATCGCTATATCGACGACGTCATGGTGATCCGCCTGCACCGCCAGATCCCGGGCGGGGCGCTCGTCCGCCTCAACGAGGATTTCCACGACATTCTCCGTCACGACACTCTGATTTCCATCTGTGATCCCTACCCGGAGGAGTCCAACCAACCCGAACTTGCCTCCCTTCCCCGGCTCTGCGTTCCCTTTAACCGCCGCAATCTCGGCCGCCTCCGCGCCCTCCTCGACCGGCTGAACCAGTTTTAGGCGCCCACCGCCTGCGCTCGCCTCGGCCACTTCGGCTTTGGCACCTCGATCGGCTGGACCGCCAGCTTGACCCGGTCCGCCCCCAGCACCTCCCGCAATTTTCCGATCCCCGCCAGGGTCGGCCGCATCCGCATCTGGGATCCCGCCTCCATCAAAACTTTCTTCCCCTCCACCTCCACCTCCAGCCGCACCGGCACATCCCCTGCCTGGGCCGCCACGATCTCCTTCACCTTGCCCATCTTCTCCCCCATCAGATCCTCCTTGGTCGGCACCAGGTAAACATGGGTGACCCACTTCGCGATCGCCGCCTCCAGTGTGACACACTCCGACGTCCTCAGCCGGATCCTCTCCTCCGCGTCCGTATCCACCGCCCCGCCCACCACCAGCGCAGCCCCCACTTTCAAAGCCGTTCCCGCCTCCCGGTAAAGATCGGGAAAAATCATCACCTCCATCCGGCCCGTCTTGTCCTCCAACATCACCCGCGCGTACGGCTTCTTGTCCTTTTGCGTCAGCCTCACCTCCGTGGAGGTCACCACCCCCGCAAGCCGCGCCACCGTCCCGCTCTGCATCTCGTCCGGCTCCCCCAGGTTCAACGTCCGGAACGCCCGCAAATCCGCCTCAAACTCGTCCGCCGGGTGACCCGTCACATAAAAACCCAGCAGCTCCTTCTCCGCCTTCAACTTGTCCCGCTTCGGCCAGTCGGGAAAATCCTTCGGGGCCCTCTCCGCCGCGTTTCCCGCCCCGGGTGCGGCCTCCTCCATCAGGCCAAACAGCGTTCCCTGCCCCCTCTCCCTGTCCCGCGAAGCCGAGGCCGCCAAGGCCAACGCCCCCTCCACCTTCGTCGCCAGCCAGGCCCGGTTCGGACTGATCCCGTCGAACGCCCCGCATCGGATCAAGCTCTCCACCGCCTTCTTGTTCATCGCCTTGTAATCCACCCGGGAACAAAAGTCCTCGATCGAAACAAATTTTCCACCCTCCTTTCTCGCCGCCAGGATCGCCTCCACGCACGCTCCCCCCACATTCTTGATCGCCCCCAAACCGAAGAGAATCCGGTTCGGTCCCACCGTGAACTTGTTTTCACTCTCGTTCACGCTCGGCGGCCGGATCTCGATCCCCATGTTCTGCGCCTCCGCCGTGAACAGCGCGATCTTGTCGGTGTTGTCCAGTTCATGGGACAACAGGGAGGCCATGTACTCCGTCGGATAGTTCGCCTTCAGATACGCCGTCTGACACGACAGCACCGCGTACGCCGCACTGTGGCTCTTGTTGAACCCGTACCCCGCAAACTTCTCGAGCAAATCAAAGATCCGCAACGCCTGGGAGCGGGGAATTTCGTTTGTCTTCGCGCACCCCACCACAAACGTCTCCCTCTGCTTCGCCATCTCCTCCGGCTTCTTCTTCCCCATCGCCCGTCTCAGCAGGTCCGCCTGCCCCAGGCTGTAGCCCGCCAGAACCCGCGCCGCCGCCATCACCTGCTCCTGATAAATCAGAACCCCGTACGTCTCCGCGCTGATCCTCTCCAGCAGCGGGTGCTCATACGTGAACTGGCTCTTCCCCTTCTTCCGCTTCACGTACTCGTCGATCAGGTCCATCGGTCCCGGCCGGTACAGGGCGATCAGCGCAATCAGATCCCCGATCCCCTTCAGGTCAAAAATCGCGCACGTCCGCCTCATGCCGGGAGACTCCACCTGAAACACGCCGACATTTTCCGCACGGTTCAACAGCTCATACGTTTTGGGATCATCCAGCGGAATCTCCTCCGGCGTCATCCTCCTCCCCGTCGTCTTCTCCACCAACACCAAACAGTCCTGGATCACCGTCAAAGTCTTCAATCCCAGGAAATCCATCTTCAACAGCCCGATGTCTCCCACCGCCCCCATGGAAAACTGCGTCATCACCGCACCCGTGTCGTCCCGTGTCAGGGGCAGATAGTCGGTCAAATCCCGGTCCGCAATCACCACCCCCGCGGCGTGGGTCCCGCTCTGACGAACCATCCCCTCCAACTGCAGGGCCGCCTCGATCACGGGCCTGACCGACTCCTCCTGGGACAGGTTCTTCAGCTCCGGCACCTGCTTCAACGCATCCGCCAACTTCGCCCCCGGCACCTTCGGGATCAGATCCGCGATCCGTGAGGTCTCCCCAAAACTCAATCCCATCACCCTCCCCACATCCCGCACCGCCATCTTAGCCCCCATCGTGCCGAAGGTGATGATCTGCGCCACCGCCCGATCCCCATACTTGTTCCGCACGTAGGAAATCACCTCCTCCCGCCGATCGGGACAAAAATCCACATCGATGTCGGGCGGTGAAACCCGCTCCGGATTCAAAAACCTCTCAAACAGCAGACCGTAACGGATCGGACAAAGATCGGTGATCCCCAGAACGTACGACACCAGACTCCCCGCCGCGCTTCCCCGTCCCGGCCCGACGGGGATCCCCCTTTTCTTCGCATGGTCGATGAAATCCCAGACGATCAGAAAGTAACTGATGAAACCGGTCTTCTCGATCACCCCCATCTCGAACTCCAGCCGCTCCCTCAACTCCCGGTCCGAACCCGCCCTCTCCCCATATCTCCTCCGCAAGCCCTCCTCACAAAGCTTCCGAAAATAACCCTCCCTCGTCATCCCCTCAGGCACCGGAAACGCGGGAAACTTGTTCCCCCCCAGCTCAAATTCCAAATCACACCGCTCCGCCACCGCCAGCGTCTGCTCATACGCGTCCGGAAAATCGGCGAACAGCTTCGCCATCGCCTCGCTTTCCTTCAGGTAAAACTCCGGCCCGTACGATTTCATCTTGCGCTCGGGATCGTTCAGCTTCCCGTTCGTCGCGATGCAAACGAGGATCTCCTGGGTGATCGAATGCTCCTTCCGCACGTAGTGGACGTCGTTCGTCGCCACCAGCGGGGTTTTCGTCTCCTGTCCCAGCTTGCGGTAAAACTCCCGGAGTTTCGCCTGCTCCGGCAGGCCGTGGTTCTGAATCTCGAGCAGGAAATCCCCCTCGGGGAAAATGTCCCGGTACTCCCGGAAAATTTTCCGCGCATCCGCCTCCCGGCCCTCCAGGTACGCCGCCGCGATCTCCCCCTTCAGGCACGCGCTCGTTCCGATCAGCCCCGCCGAATGCTTCGCCAGCAGTTTTTTGTCGATCCGCGGCTTGTAGTAGACGCTCTCCAAATGAGCCGCCGTCACCAGGTGAATCAGGTTGCGGTACCCCTCCAGATTCCGTGCAAGGAGAAGAAAATGGAAATTCGCGTCTTTTCCGCCCGCCGCCGCCTTTTTTTCAAACCGGTCCCCGGGGGCCATGTACACCTCGCATCCGACGATCGGCTTGATCCCCTCCTCTTTCGCCGCCTCGTAAAACTCGATCGCCCCGTAAAGATTGCCGTGGTCCGTCAATGCCAGCGCGGGTTGCCCCAGCTCCTTGGCCCGCGCCGCCAGCTCGGGCATCCGGCACGCCCCGTCCAGCAGGGAGTACTCCGAATGACAGTGCAAATGAACGAAGGGCTTTGCCACGATCCACAAATCTGATTCCTCCCCCGCCTTCTTCCAGTGAAATCCTCCGCCCTTCCCCGGCCCGATTCGATAAAAGCGATGAAATCCCGGCTTCCCCTGGGCCCAAAGTTCCGTTAGGATTTCGACTTCATGGTTGAAATCCGACTCAAACGCGGGGAATCGGTCGACAAGGCCCTTCGCCGCCTGAAAAAGAAGCTCGATCGCGAAGGCACCCTTCGCGACGCCCGCGCACGCCGCACCCACGAAAAACCCAGCGTCCGTCGCCGTCGCAAAATGAAGGAACCGAAGATCAACTTCTACGGCAATTTCTCCCTCTAACTCCACCCTACGGAAGAACCCTTCCGACCCCTCCGATCCCTTCGAGGCCGCTCAAGTCGACCTCCTCCTCCCCGCCTCCTCCCCGTTCCGCAACCGAACGACCATCGTTCCCTCTCTCCCCTCCACCCAAGACTACCTTCGCGCATCCCTCCCCCCTCCCCCCGCCGTTCTCGCCGCCGAGACCCAAACCGCCGGCCACGGCCGGCGAGGCAAAGCCTGGATCTCGGAAAAACCCCTCGGCCTCTGGGTCTCGCTCCTTCTCGAGGCCTCCCCCTCCCATCTTCCGCTCCTCTCCCTCCTTGGCTCCCTCGCGGCCGCCGATGCCGTCCGCACCCTCACCCGTCTGGAACCCTCGCTGAAGTGGCCCAACGATCTTCTTCTGCAGAACCGAAAACTTGCAGGCCTCCTGGTTGAGACCGTCTCCCGAAAAAATCAACCCCCCCTCGCCCTCCTCGGCCTCGGTCTCAATCTTCATCATCAGGCGTCCGACTTCCCGACCTCGTTGGAAAAAACCGCCATCTCCCTCTTTCAGGCTTCAGGCCAGCTGATTCCCCGCGCCCAAATGCTCGCCGCTTTTTTGAACTCCCTCGCCTGCCGGCTCCTTCAACCCATCCCTGCGGCGATCCAGGATGGGCGAAACGCCTGCCTCCAGCTCGGCCAGACGCTCACGCTCCGGTTCGGCTCAACCGAAATCACCGGCGTTGCCGAGACTCTCGATGAGAGGGGACACCTGCACCTTCGCCTCTCGGACGGCTCGGTCCGGCAATTCGCCTCGGGCGAAACCGATTTTCCCGCGTGAAGATGCGGCCGTCTCTGGCACCATGGTACTCAGGATGAGTCTCCCCCACCGAATCGACGACCTTTTTGCCCGTCTCAAAAAAGAGAAGCGCAAAGCCCTCGTCGCCTATCTCGTCGCGGGAGATCCCGATCTCGCCACCACCGCACGCCTCGTCCCCGCCCTCGCCGAGGCGGGTGCCGATCTGATCGAGCTGGGCATTCCCTTTTCCGATCCCCTGGCCGACGGCATCGTCAACCAGCTCGGGTGCCAGCGTGCCCTCGAGTCCGGCACCACTCTTCCCGGCGTTCTTCAACTCGTCTCCCAGCTGCGGAAAGAGAAGTGCAACGTCCCCCTCGTCCTTTTCACCTACTACAACCCGGTTTTCGCTTTCGGTCGTGAAAAGTTTGAAGCGGCCGCCATCCGGGCCGGGGCCGATGGTCTCCTTCTTCTCGATCTCCCGCCCGAAGAGGCCGCACACGACCTCCCTGCCGGCGGCGACCTCCGCCGGATCGTTCTCGTCGCCCCCACCACACCCGAAGCCCGTGTTCGTTCCCTCGTCTCCACCGCCTCGGGCTTTGTCTACTACGTTTCCCGGGAGGGAGTGACAGGGATGCAGCAAACCCTTCCCGCCACATTGGGGGAGAAAGTCTCCTTCCTGAAAAAATCGACCCCTCTTCCGATCTGTGTGGGCTTTGGCATCTCCACCCCCGAACAGGCCGGCCAGGTTGCGGCCCTTGCCGATGGGGTTGTCGTCGGCAGCGCCATCGTCGATCGCATCGCCAAACTGGGTCGATCCCCCCAGCTCATTCCGGAAATCATCAACTTCCTCCGGCCAATCGCCCAGGCCGTTCACTCCGCGTGAGCCGTATCCTGGGGATCGACTACGGAACCGTCCGCATCGGCCTTGCCCTCTCCGATCCTACCGGAACGCTTGCCTCCCCCCTCCCGTTCCTGGACAATCAATCCCCGGAACAAGTTACCAAAGCCATTTCGGAACTCATTCATAACCATCAGATTATAGGTATTGTGATCGGCTTGCCCCGCAATATGGACGGCACCTATGGACCCTCCGCCCAAAAGGTAAGGGACTTTATCGACCAGATGAAGGGCTCCATTACTCTTCCCATCACCCCAATCGATGAGCGACTCACCACCGCCCAAGCCTCAAAACAACTTTCAAGTATAGGCTTGAATCAGAAGAAGTTACGCAAGAAGGTCGATAGCTCATCAGCCTGCCTTATCCTCCAACAATACCTTGACCGAAACACCCCCCTTATCTAGTTAGGAAATGTGAATCTCATCGCATTTCCAGCCCCGTTGGGCCGTAGGATCGCAAATATCCTCCGTCTGTTCACAATTTTATTCACAATTTCCTCTCCCCTCCTGGCCCAAATGCAGCAAGGCAGTCCGACCCCTATTCCCAAGGACAACCTGAGCACCACCAACATTCCCGCCCGTTTGTCCCCCATGTCGGACACGGGGGACGTTGCCTCCTCCCTTTTTGTGGAGGATCGGATCACCCTGGAATTTATGACCGGCGTGATGTTTTCGCCGTGCGGAATTGGTCCGCATGAGCCGGTTTTTAACTATCAGCAAAACAACATCCGCCTGGGTTGGATGCTCGTATCCCCGGACGATCCGGAGAACCCTTTTCGTGACACCCCTTTTCGCGGGAATTTTGAAGGAATCTTTGAAGTCACCGGATCCTACATCTGGGAAACTTTCGGAACCTACATGACGGGCATCACGGGCATTCTGCGGTACAACTTTGTCCAACCCAACTGGATCGTCGTTCCCTACATCCAAGGGGGCGCGGGGGTGATCTACACCAACGCCCGCAACTGGTCGAACCAGGAGGCGATCGGTGGGAATTGGGAGTTCACCCCCCAGTTCGGAGGGGGGCTCAAGTTCCTGATCGACGACAACTTCAGCTTCAATATCGAAGGTGCGTTCCAGCATATCTCCAACGCCAACACCTCGGCCCGGAACGAGGGGGTGAACGCGTATGGTGGCTTTGCTGGATTCACCTACTACTTCGATCATCTTTGGCTCGAAGACGGCCACCATTGATCCTGGCATGAGGACGGTCCCGCACCGTCTCCTTCTCGCCTACCGGGGGGAGGACTTTCACGGCTGGCAACGCCAGGATCCCGATCCCACCGTCCAACTCGCCCTCGAGAAAGCCTTCCAGAAAATCTTCAACCAGCCCGTGGCCGTCGCGGGCTCCGGCCGAACCGACCGCGGTGTGCACGCCCTGGGCCAGGTTGCCTCCTGTGAAATCCCTCCCCTTCATCCTCCCGCAACCCTGGTCCGGGCCCTGAACTTCCATCTTCCTGCGGGCGTTCGGGTTCTCTCCGTCCGCCGTGAAAAACCGGGATTTCACGCCCGCTTCTCCACAAAAGGAAAATCATACCTTTACCGGATCGCCAACACCGATCCTCTTCACCCGCTCGAGATCGGACGGGCGTGGCACGTTCCGCGACCGCTCGATCTCCCCTCGTTGCGCAAGGCCGCCAAGATTCTCTCTGGGAAACACGACTTTGCCGCATTCACCTCCAATCCGGGGTACGAACGAAAATCCACGGTGCGGAATATCCGATCAATACGAATCATGAAAAAAAAGGGCGGTATTTTGGAGCTGACGTTCGAGGGGGACGGCTTTCTTTATCGGATGGTTCGGAACCTTGTTGGAGCCCTTGTCAAAGTCGGTCAAGGCCGGCTTACCCCCGTCGAACTCAAAAAGATTCTACGCTCCCGCTCCCGTTCGACCGCCCCACCCACCGCACCGGCCGAGGGCTTGTATCTGGCAAACGTTAGATACTAAATTCTCGGCCCTTCGAAGTCCCGTAACCGCAGGACGAAGTAGGGCGCCGAGGGCTTGTATTGG
>RFMG01000023.1 GCA_009927835.1 Verrucomicrobiota bacterium
GGGAATGACGGCGCCGATTGTGCGGGAATTTTTAAAAACGGCCTGATTCAGCGGGTCGCGTCACGCACCCAGCGGGCGTAGGTGGAGGCAGCCCGGCCGGAGAGGTGGAGAAGTTCCGGACAGTCGTAGGGGTGAAGTTTTTTCCAAAGTTTTTCCAGGGGTTTTCCCTGGCGGGGGGAGGTTTTTGCCAGCAGGAGGAGTTCGCGAGAGACGGTTTTTTTGCCTTTCCAGACGTAGTGGGACTCGATGCCGGGAACGATCTGGATGCAGGCGGCGACGCGGTGCCGGAGGGCGGCGGCGGCAAGTTGCCGGGCTTCCGATTTTTTTGCGACGGTGGTCAGGAGAATGGAAACCTGCATGGGGGAATCCGGGGTGGAGGAGGTGGGGACATTCAGGCTTTTAAAAAATAACCGCGCTGTTTTTCCGAAATGGGAAGAGAGAGACGTTCCATGGCGGCCAGGAGGTCCTCCCAGACCTCCCGTTTCAGGGCGAGGTTCTGGTTGTGCAGAAGGTAGCTGGGGTGAAAGGTGGGGCGGACGGGGACACCGTCGATCTCCATCCACGATCCGCGGAGCCGGGAGATGGTGGTTTTTTGCGGGCCGAACAAACCCTCCACCGCGGTGGAGCCGAGGGCGACAATGACCACGGGCGCGATGATCGAGATTTGGGCGCGAAGGTAGGGAAGGCAGGCTTCCATCTCGTGGCGGGTGGGTTTTCTGTTTCCGCTGGTGTTCGCGGGCATGTCGGGACGGCATTTCAGGACATTGGCGATGTAGACCTGTTCGCGGGAAAGCTCCATGGCGGTGAGCATTTTGGAGAGAAGTTTTCCGGAGAGGCCGACGAAGGGTTCCCCCAGCTCGTCCTCATCGGCACCCGGAGCTTCCCCGACGAACATCAGGCGGGCCTCGGGATCGCCGACACCGAAAACGACCTGTTTGCGGGATTTGGCAAGATGCGGGCAGATTTGGCAGGTGATGGTTTGGGCGCGGAGTGCGTCGAGGCGCTCTTTTTTTGTGCCTGCGGCGGGGGTGGCCGGGGCGGCGACCGGGCGGGCCTTGGGTCCGGCGGGCGGGGTTCCCGCCGGGCGGGGGGCGGAGGGAACAGGGGCGGGGGAGGGGGAGGGGAGGCGACGAACCAGGCCGGACGGAAGCCAGGTGTCCTTTTGGCCGTGGCGGCGGAGGAGTTCGACGTAGCGGGAGGTATGTTCGCGGAGTTCAGGGTTCATCGAGGTACGATTGGAATGCCGCAAAATCTGGCGGCGGGGGAGCGGTAAAGGAAAGTTGTTCCCCGTGGCGGGGGTGAGTGAAGGACAACCGGTGGGCGTGGAGGAGTTGGCGGGGGACTTTTGCCGTGCGGGTGAGGGAGTTGGCGCCGCCGTAGGTCGCATCGCCGGCCACGGGGCAGCCAGCGGCGGAGGCGTGGACACGGATCTGGTGGGTACGGCCGGTATGCAGGCGGAGTTCGAGCAGGCTGGCGCCTGGCCAGGAGCCGAGAACTTTCCAGTCGGTTTTTGCAGGGCGGCCCCGGCTCCGGATCGCCATGCGTTGGCGGGAGACGGGGTGACGCCCGATGGGTCCATCCCAGGTGCCCGCATTGCCGCGGGGCCGGCCGAGGACGTATGCCAGGTAGGTTTTTTCCGTCTCCCGGTCGCGGAATTGCCGGCTGAGCTCGCGGTGGGCGGCATCATTTTTTGCGGCGACGAGAATGCCGGTGGTTTCGCGATCCAGGCGGTGAACGATGCCCGGGCGATCGGGGGCGCCTCCGGGGGCGAGTTGCCCTTTGCAGTGGTGGAGGAGGGCTGCGGCGAGGGATCCGGTGGGGCGACCCGCGCCGGGGTGGACGTGCATCCCGGAGGCCTTGTTGAGGACGAGGATGTCATCGTCCTCATGGAGAATGTCGAGGGGGAGATCCTCGGCGGTCACATCCCGTGGAGCGGAGGCGGGAATGCGGATGGTGACGATGACCTCGGCGGGGAGGAGATCGCGGGGGCGGACCGGTTTCCCCGCAAGGGTGATCCGATCCTGTTTCATCCACTGTTGGATGCGGGAGCGGGACTCGCCGCTGAGTCGTGCAAGGGCGACGTCGGCGCGGTCGTGCCGGTCGAGCGGGGTGGTCGTGCCGGTCCAGATCCTTTCTTTGGCAGGGGGGGATTTTTCGGGCAGTTTCCTCGAATGACGGGCCATGGATACCTGATGTTGCCTCTTTTTTCCTCCGTGGTCTATGCGGTCGGCATGATTTTTCTCAAGAGGGCGATGGAGATGGGGCAGCCGCCCCGGCGTGTTTTGGTGGGCTCGAACCTCGCGATGGGGCTGGCCTTTGCGCCTTTGCTATTTTGGGTGGAGTGGCCGAAGGGGGAATTTCCGCTGTGGATGTGGCTGGGGCCGTCGGTCTGTTCGACCCTTTTTTTTCTGGGTCAGGTGGGGACGTTTCGCGCGTTGGCGGGGGGAGATGTCTCGGTGGCGACGCCTGTGCTGGGAAGCAAGGTGGTGTTGACGGCGGTGGGAAGCGCGTTTCTTTTGCCCGGGCGGGTGCCGGAAAAGTTTTGGTGGGGTGCGGGTTTATGTTCGTTGGGGGTGGCGTTGCTGGGGGGAGGGGGAGGGGAAAGGGGAAAACGGGGCGCGTGG
>RFMG01000145.1 GCA_009927835.1 Verrucomicrobiota bacterium
CTGAAACCCACCCCCGGCCCGGGCACTCCGATCGAAAAAGTCAATGACACCCCCGAGGCCAAAGATGACCCGACCCAAAACCCAAGCGACTCCCCGCCCTCCGCCGCCCAAGCCGCCGCCAACGCCTCGGACTCCTCCTCCGCCATGGCCCCCCCGCCGGATATCTTCCGCGACCGAAGTGCCGTCTCGGGAGGTGCCCAGATGGGTCAGGATGCGTCCTTTGCCTCGATGGCAACGGCTCTGGGGCGGTATCAGCACAAGCTCTATCTCGCCATCGGCTCTCGTTGGAACTCCAAGGTCGCGCAAACGATGGCGCAAATCGGCGTCGATCGGGTCGTGATTCGGTTCCACGTCAACCCGGACGGAACGATCTCCGATATCGATATCGTCCAGGGCAATCCCAATTCGATTCTGGGAATGATCAGTGGCGACTCGATCAAGCAGTCCAGCAATCTGATCGGGCCGTTTCCCGCGGACTTGAAAACGGAGATGCCCAACGGCTTTCCGTGGCAGCTTGCCTTTCGCATCTACTGAAGGATCGGGACTCGCCAAAGCCTCAGCCATCGTTAAGGTATTTCGCTTATGGGACTGGAGGTCATCAACGCGTTGCAGGATCTGACGAAGGTCAATCCCTTCATCATCGCCCTCATCCTTTTCCCCCTGGTCACCTGCCTGATCACGGGCCTTTTTCTATCCACCGTCATCTTTTTGCGTCTGCGCAGGGAGCGGGTCGCCCCCAAAGAGGTGATCGATGCGATCCGGGCCCTCAAGGCGGGAGGAAACACCGAGACCCTGGTCCGGCTCTGCGTCCGCAATGACTCCCCGCTCGCCCGTTTGGTGAACAGCTCCTTGGAGCACTCCTCTCTTCCCCGGGCGGAAAATGTGGAAGTTCTGCAAACCTTGGCCCGGACCGAGGTTGCCCGCCTGGAGCGTGGCATCGTCTACCTGGAAATCTTTGTGGGCGCCTCCCCCCTCCTCGGCCTCGTGGGAACCGTGTCGGGTCTGATCACCATTTTTGCCGCCGTTGGAACCGAAAATGCAGATCCGGCAAAAATCTCCGCCGGTATCGCCGAAGCTCTCCATACCACGGTTCTGGGAATCTTCACCGCCATCGTGATGCTCTTTCCCTTCACCTTTTTCAGCAAGAAGGTCGACGTTTTGGCCGTGGAGCTCGAGGAGTACTCCATGCTCCTCCTGAAGAAGCTCTACACCGAAGAAGTCGCCGCCTGAGGCCCCTCCGGGCTCGCCCGCGATGAAATTCAACCCCAGCCGACGCCGCCGAGCCGAAGTCAACGTCATACCGTTGATCGACATTCTCTGCATGTTGCTGATCTTTTTCATCGTCACCACCACCTTCAAAAAGAAAACCGCCTCCGTCGATGTCACTCCTCCCAAGTCGGAGAAAGGCACGGAGAAGACGGAGGAGGCCAAAGATGCTCCCCCCGAACTCACGATGAAGTCCGCCAAAGCCGCGGACTATGCCAAGCTGTATGAGTCGGACAAATTTCCCATGTTTCTGGGAGATCAGAACCTGAACCTCGATGTGAAATCCGAAACATTCCGTGCGGATCTGGCGAAAAAGCTGAAGGATCGCCAAGTCAAGAATCTGATTCTCAATTTTGACGAAACCACTCCCATCGCCATTTTCTTCAAATTCTTCGATGCGTGTGAGGACGCCGGCGTACCGATCTCCGTCCGTACTTCCAAGATCGGTGGTGCCACTACCCCCCACTGAAATCATCCTCTCCCGTCCTCCCTGTCCGCCTGTATGGCGACCCCGTCCTTCGCCAAATTGCCGCCCCTGTCGCTCCGCCCGATAAAAAGCTGACCGAATTTTCCCGCGTGCTGGAAAATACCATGCGCGAGGCCGAGGGCATTGGTCTCGCCGCCCCCCAGGTCGGCATTTCCCTTCAAATCGCGGTGGTGGATCTGCGCAAGGTGGAAAAACGTCCCTCCACCATGGAGCTGATGGGCAAACCGGTGGATTGGCGGGTTCACATGCCGCTGTTTTTTTGTAACCCCGTCCTCTCTCTCACCCGGCGACGCGAGGACGAGGAGGAAGGCTGCCTCAGCTTTCCGGGTCTTCTCGGACCCGTCCGCCGCAGCCTCCGCGTTCAGATGGACTACCTCGATCTGGAAGGGCGTCCGCTCTCCCTCACCGCCGGGGGTCTTCTCGCGCGGGCGCTGCAGCATGAAGTGGATCATCTCATGGGGACACTTTTTATCGACCGGATGACCCCGGAGGCGCGCCGCACCCTGAATCCGGCACTGGAGGAAATCCTGCAAAAACAGTCGGCTGGAAAGTGAACCGTCCATGCTGATTTGCGCTGGCACCCTGGTGGAATCCCCCGGCCGGATTCACCGTCCCGGTCATCTCCGGATGGAGCGGGGAGGGATCACAGAGATCGGCTCTTCCCTTTCTCCCCTCGCCGGAGAGGAAGTCATCCATCTGCCGGAAATCACCCTCGCACCGGGATGGGTGAATCTCCACGCTCATCTCGAACTCGCTTCCCTTTCCAACGCCTTCCCACCAGGAAATGATTTTCCAATATGGTTGAAACAGATTCTCGCCCGACTGCCGGGTCTGACCCCCGAGGTCCGACGTCAATCGATCCGGCTAGCCTCCCAAGAAGCCCTCAAAAGCGGCACCACATCCGTTGTTTCAATCACGTCCGATCTGCCCGCCCTGGCAGGTCTTACAAGGACCGCCTGCAGGGTCTGGTGGGCACTGGAGTTTATGGATCTACAAAGCCGACCCGATGTTGCTGCAACGGTCGAACGCGCGATGGCCTGGCTCTCGCGCAACCCAGCCAATGCATGGCACCTCGCCCTCTCCCCTCACGCTCCTTACACCGCCTCCCCGAAACTCTATCGGGAAATCATGGACTCCTCCCGGATCCACAAACTTCCCTTCACAACCCACCTAGCCGAGTCCCCCCAGGAAACGTCCCTTTTGGCGGGAAAAAAAACCTCCTTTTGGGACATCCTTCCCGGCGACCTGCAACGGGATGATTTCGGAAAAAGCAAATCACCCGTGGAGTGGTGCAGGGAGAATCATGCCCTGCCAGACGGGGCAATGGTTGCCCATGGAAATGAGTTGGTACCCTCCGACCTGCCCTACCTGAAGGAGCACAGGGTCACGGTTGTCCACTGCCCCGCAGCCCACGATTGGTTTGGCCGCAAGGCGTTTCCATTCGATCTTCTGCGGGAATACGGAGTCCCAGTCTGTATCGGGACCGACAGCCCTGCCAGCTCCCCCAATTCCCGACTGGATCTTCGAACGGAAATTCGGCTTTTTTGTGAAAAACACCCCCAAGTATCCCTGCACGAAGCTTGGCAGATGATCACCACCACCCCAGCCCGAGCCCTTGGATACGAATCGAAACTTGGAACTTTACAGCGAGGGTGCTGGGCGGACTGGGTCGGGTGGCGGATCCCCGCGTCGCCAGACCCCATCGCTGCGATTCTCCAAGGCAAGGATCCTGCGGAGATCAGCTGCGTCGGAGGCAAAATCACGATGCACGAAACGATTTAACCTCGTCCCCCACCCCCTCTCCTCGGCACGATAGGAGGGTATGAGGTCCGACTCTTTCCTTGCCGAAATCGAAACCCGACACACCCACCGCCGCCGGGATCATCGACAACGCAATCTCGGAAATCCGCTGGCCCAGGTGTCTTTTTCCGACAACGACTACCTGGGTCTTTCCAACCACCCCCTCGTCATCGAGTCCGCACAACGCTCGATCGGAAAATATGGCACGAGCGCTCGTGCCGCCCGACTCCTTGCGGGCCCTTGCGAGGAGCACAACGAACTGGAGTCCGCACTAGCCTCCTGGAAAGGGGCCGAACGTGCCCTGCTTTTTGCCTCGGGTTACCTCACTCCGATCGGGGTGATTCCCTCACTCGTGGGTCCGTCTGACACCATCCTGCTCGAACGTCAGGCTCACGCCTGTCTCTTCGATGGCGCAAAACTGTCTGGAGCGCGCCTTCGCCTTTTCTCCCGCCAGGACATGCCCGGACTCGAGACGGTCCTGAATTCCACCCGAAAGTTACATCCCAAGGGAAAGATTCTGGTCGTGGCGGAATCCCTCCATTCGATGGACGGGGATTTTGCCCCTCTGGATGAAATCATCCGCCTCAAGCAAGAGGCAGGGGCTTGGCTTCTTCTGGACGAGGCGCACGCGGGAGGTATTTGCGGACCCCAGGGGGCGGGTCGGGCTGCCCATCTGGGCCTGGTCGGTTCGGTGGATGTCCAGATGGGAACGCTGGGAAAGGCGTTGGGCTCGTCCGGTGGGTTTGTCGCCAGCCAAGGTTCTGTCATCGAGCATTGGATCAATGAAGCGCGCACGTTTCTCTTTGGCACCGCCCTATCTCACGCCGCCGTACGGGCCGCCCTCACCGCCCTGAACATCATCCGCTCGGCAGAGGGTGAGACCCTCCGGAATACCCTTCAGAAAAACATCGAGCTGTTCCGATCCTCTTACCCCTCTTCCCCATCGGGCCCGATTCATCCCATTGACCAAGGCACGAACTCTTCCGCCCTCTTCGCCTCCCAGCGTCTTCATCAGCAAGGTCTGACCGTCCCCGCCATCCGGACTCCGACCGTCCCCCCAGGAAGCGCCCGGTTGAGAGTCAGCCTGTCTGCACGTCACACGCCCCCCGAGATTGAACGCCTCACCCACGCCCTGCACGACCTGCCTCCACGTGACTAGCGAAGAGATCATTCATCTCGACCGCCGGAACCTCTGGCACCCATTCACTCCAAACTCCCTTTGGCTGGATCCCTCCTTCACTCCGATCTCAATCGCCTCGGGAGAGGGGCCGTGGCTCATCAGCACCGATGGGAAGCGGTATCTCGACGGCAACTCCTCCATTTGGACCAATCTCCACGGTCATCGGCACCCCAAAATCAATCAGGCCATCCGCCATCAACTGGATCAAATCGCCCACTCCTCCTTTCTGGGCCTCACCCATGAGCCGGCCGTTCGCCTTGCGGAGGAACTTCTTCGTTATGTCCAACCCGCACGGGAGGAAACACCCGGGCTGCGACGCGTTTTTTTCTCCGACGATGGTTCCACCGCGATGGAGGCGGGCCTGAAGATGATTTTACAGTCTTTCGCCCAGAGCGGACAAAATCAGCGCACCCAGTTTCTCTCGCCGGACGGGGCGTACCATGGGGACACCGTGGGGGCGATGAGTCTGGGTCACAGGGACTCCTTTCATCGGCACTTTCGGCCCGTTCTCTTCCCCACAAAGAAAGTCATGGCCCCTTCCTGCTATCGTTGCCCCTACAACCGTGCAAAACCCGAAAACGCCGACGCCCGCTCCTACCGGAAATGTAATTTTGAGTGCGCGACCTTGGCCGAGGAATCCATCCATCAAGCGGGAGATCGCTTGGCCGCCTGGGTTTTGGAGCCACGGGTGCAGGGTGCGGCGGGCATGGTGATGCACCCTCACGGCTATGCGGCCCGCACCTCCGCGGCAGCCCGCAAGGTCGGGGCCCGGGTTCTCTTTGACGAAGTTCTTACCGGATTCGGCCGCATCGGATCCCCTCTCGCCTGCCACGCGGAGAATACGCTTCCGGATGTGCTCGCTTTGGCCAAGGGATTGACCGGCGGATATCTCCCCCTGGCCGCAACTCTTGCCACCGAGGAGATCTTCCAATCCTTTGGCGGGGATCCAAGCCGGACCTTCTTTCACGGCCACAGCTACACGGCAAATCCGCTGGGCTGTGCAGCCGCCTCCGCCAGCCTGGACCTTCTCCAATCTCCCTCGGAAATCATCCAACAAAAGAGGTTGATTCAAAATCTCACAACTCTTGCCACCAGCTTCTGGACTCATCGGCACGTCGGGGATGTGCGACAAGAGGGTGCGATTCTTGCCATCGAGCTGGTGGCCGACCGCACCTCTCGATCCCCCTTTTCTTCAGAAAAAAGGGTTGGGGCAAGGGTCTGCCAGACCGCCCGGGAGTTTGGCCTGATCACACGGCCGGTTGGCGATGTTCTTGTTCTTCTGCCTCCCTACTGCACCCATCCGGACGAGTTGGAGAAGATGGTCAGCGCCCTTCATCAGGCCATTGCACGGGAACTCGGCCCATGAAAGGCCTCTTTATCACGGGAACGGACACAGGGGTGGGGAAAACCCACTTTACCGCATGTCTAACCCGGTCGCTTCGTCTCAATGCGATTCCTGCGATCCCGCTAAAACCGATCTCTTCCGGGGATCGTGGGGATTCGATCCTGCTGTCCGACGCCACGGGCGGGGCGATCTCCCCTTCCGAGATCAATCCGGTCCACTTTGCCACCCCCCTCTCCCCCTACGCCGCCTCGATCCTCGAATCCAAACCTTTCCCATGGGGACTTCTCCGCGAAAAAATCGCGAAGTTGGCACAAACCTATCCGGGCCCTTTTCTCATAGAAGGTGTCGGCGGATGGCGCGTGCCGATCGACTCCACGAACGGGATCCGTGAGTGGGCCCAAGAGCTGGCCCTGCCGGTCGTTCTCGTGGTGCGAAACACCTTGGGAACCTTGAACCACACCTTGCTGACGGTGGACTCCATTCGGCAGGCGAACTTGTCCCTTCGCGGTCTGATCCTCAACGAGCATTTTTCCCGCAACGACGATCCCTCCGTCACCACAAACCCCGCCCTTCTTCAGGAACTGACCTCCCTCCCCATCCTCTCCCTTCCCACGCGAGTATCCCAATTGCCCTCCCTCCCTCCTTGGCTGATTCCAAGTTAGGTTGCCACAGACCAGCGGGGATCCGCATCCGCGTCCCAATCCGAATCTTGCCCATCCAAAATTCTACGAGCCGTCACGGCGGCAATCATGGACGCGTTGTCGGTGTTCCATCCTCCCCCCGCGCTGATGAACTCAACCCCCCGCTCTTCCGACATTTTTTTCAGGGCCTGAAGAACTCCCCGGTTCGCACTGACCCCCCCGCTGACGGTGAAAGTTTCGATCCCCGTTTCCTTCAAAGCTTGTTCCGACCGATCGACCAAGGATTCGCTGATCGCTGCCTGAACCTCAGCACAAAAATTTGCGCGGTTCGGGCCCGGGGTAGCCGGAGCAGGATCTTTTTCCAAAAGAAGCCGAGCCGCATTTTTTAAACCGCTGAAGCTGAAATCACAGCCCGGCATCCCCCTCATCGGCCGCGGCAACGAGAAACAACCCGGCTCACCTTCCCTCGCCTCCCTTTCCAGGGCCGCTCCCCCGGGATAACCCAAACCCACCATTCGGGCGAGTTTGTCAAAAGCTTCCCCAGCCGCATCGTCCCTTGTCGTACCCAAGATTCTTCGTGCACGGGGTCCCGTGGCCGCCACCAGCAAGGTGTGCCCCCCACTGACGATCAAAGCCACATGCGGATAGGTGGGCCATCCCCCTTGGGACACAAATGGGGTGAAAAGGTGGCCTTCGAGGTGGTTGATGGCGTGAAATGAGTTTTTTTGAGCCCAAGCCAAGGCTTTCCCAAAGGACAAACCCACCAAAAGGGCGGGAGCCAACCCGGGACCTGCGGTTGCACCCACCCCGATAACGGAAACGTTTCCAGACTTTTTTTTTGCTTCCGCCGTCAACCGGGGCAGCAGCTCGAGGTGTTGGCGAACGGTCAACTCAGGGACGATTCCACCCAAAGCGGCATGCTCCTCCGGGCGGGTGGCCAAGGCCTCCCCCAACAGGCGGCACCCCTGCGCATCGGCTTCAATCACCGCGACCGCAGTTTCATCGCAGGAAGTCTCGATCCCTAGCGTCCGGATGCTCACAAGACTAAGGGGAGCGCTCGTGTGTCACACGTCGCTTCACGACCTTCCATCCCCGCAGGAGGTCGATCGCGCGATCCAAGGGCTCATCGTTCACCTCCAGCACCTCCTCATTCGCCTTTTTCAATCCCGGGCTGCGTTTTTGAAAAATCGCCTGCTCCTCGGATCGGGTCAATCGGGCGATCACATCCGGCTCAATGCCCACCCCATGAATTTTTCTTCTGGAGGGGGTGGTGTAGTGAGCCGTGGTCAATCGAACTCCCACATCCGGGATCACACTCGGATCCACCCGTTGCACCGTTTGCACCGAACCCTTCCCAAACGTGGTCTCTCCCATGATCACGGCCAGTCCAAGATCCTGCAAAGCTCCCGCAACGATCTCCGCCGCGCTGGCCGTGTTTCCGTTCACCAGAACGATTGTTGGCCAGCGGACCCGCAACTTCACCGCACGGGACAGGTACTCCTGTCTGCCGGCTCCAGCTTTCCGTCCCTCCGTTGCCACAACCAAGGTTCCTCCCGGGACAAAACGGCTGACCACCTCGACCGCCGCGTCGACCAACCCTCCCGGATTATCCCGCAGATCAAGAATCAGGGCTGTCGCCCCCTCTTTTTCGAGCTGGCCGATGGCGGAATCGAATTCCGTGGCTGTTTTCTCCCCGAACTGGGTGATCCGAAGATATCCGATCTTTTCGCCTTGGGATGACACACCGGAAACCAATTTCGTGTCCTGCAGGGTCGGTACCTGGATCATTTCCCGGACAACCGAAAGCTCGATCGTTTTGCCATCGCCTGGGCGATAAATCGTCAGCTGGACGGGAACACCGGGACGGCCGCGCAACAAACGGATCGATTCCCCAAGCGTCAACTTTTGGGTTCCCTTGCCCTCGATCTTGATGATCCGGTCCCCGGGCAGGAGACCGGCACGGAACCCCGGGCCTCCCTCGATCGGGACATTGACCGTGAGCTGATTTTCCATCATGCCGACTGAAATCCCCAATCCGCCGAACTGACCCTCCGTTTCCGTTCGGATCATCTTATAGTGTTCGGGATCCAGAAACTGGCTGTGCGGGTCCAGGGAGGAGAGGAGGCCGCGCAAAGCGGCATACGTCATTTTGTCGTAATCGGTTTTTTCCAGCTCGAGATACTCATCGCGGATCAGCTCCACAACACTCGCAAAAAGCAGCGCGCTCCGGTAGCGCCCCTCCTCACTCTGGGCCGGAAGATTTGTTTTTGTGACCTCGGCTGCCTTGCAAAGTTGAACCGAGACCGAAATGGCCAGCACCCCCACGACCCATGCCAAGACCCTCATTTCCGGATCGGAACATCCAGGTGGTTTTGAAACCACTGAATGGTCTCCCGCAAACCATCCTCCAGCGACACCCTGGGTTCCCAGCCCAAGATCTCACGGGCCCGGGTGATATCGGGCCGACGCTGTTTCGGGTCATCCACAGGGAGCGGATTTTTTACAATTGCACTTTGGCTTCCCGTTAGGCGGCGGATTCGTTCCGCAAACTCCAGAATCGTCATTTCGGTCGGATTTCCAATATTGACGGGCTCATGAAAGTTGGACTGGGAAAGACGATAAATCCCATCGATCAGGTCACTGACAAAACAGAAGCTGCGTGTCTGTTTTCCCTCCCCAAATACGGTCATGGGCTCTCCCCGTAGCGCTTGCCCCACAAAGGCAGGAACCACCCGCCCATCCCGCAGCCGCATTCGTGGACCATACGTGTTAAAGATCCTGACAATCTTGGTGTCCACCTGATGAAAGCGGTGGTACGCCATCGTCATCGCCTCGGCAAAGCGTTTCGCCTCGTCGTAAACCCCCCGAGGCCCGATCGGATTCACATTGCCCCAATAATCCTCTTTCTGGGGGTGAACGAGAGGATCCCCGTAACATTCGCTGGTGGAGGCCAGCAGGAAGGTCGCCCCTTTTGCCTTGGCCAAGCCCAACGCGTTGTGGGTGCCCAGGGAACCCACTTTGAGGGTCTGAATCGGCAACTCCAGATAGTCGATCGGGCTGGCGGGCGAGGCAAAATGAAAAACGAAGTCCACTGGTCCCTCCACTGCGATGAACTTGGTCACATCATGCCGCAGAAAACGGAACCTTTTCTCACCCCGCAAATGGTCAAGATTCCGCTCGTTACCCGTGAGTAGGCTATCCACCGCAAGGACCTCGTGGCCTTCTTTCAGGAGGCGATCGACCAGATGGGAGCCGAGAAAGCCCGCCCCGCCGGTGACTACGCTCGTAGGCATATACTTGAGCTAGAAACTAAACTCCCCAAAGGCAAGCCAACGGACTCGCCCCCTCCCCACAATTCGGCCACAGTGGAGGAATGGAGTCGGCTTCGAACACGCTTGGGCGCGCCTTTGGCAACTATCTGCTTGAGCGGGAACTGGGACAGGGGGGCATGGGAACGGTCTATCTTGCCAAGGATAACGGTTTAAACCGCCACGTTGCCCTGAAGATTCTTCGCGCGGATCTTGGTGAGGACCCCTCCTTTGCGACCAAGTTCTTGGAGGAGGTCGAGGTAACCGCTTCCCTTGCCCATCCCAACATCATCCGGGTGTTCACCTTGGGCGAACAGGATGGTCGCCTGTACCTCGTGATGGAGCATTTGGATCAGCCAAGTCTGGAGGACGCGATGCAGACGAAAGGAAAGATTTCAGAAAAGGAGGTTCTCGAAATCGGTATTGGAATCGCCTCCGCCCTTCAATTCGCACATGAGGAGACCGGCCTGATTCACCGCGACATCAAGCCCGGGAATATCCTTTTTGGTCGGGAAATATCCCCAAGCTGGCCGATTTTGGTTTAGCCGCAGGAGCGCGCTCGGCGCTCGGTCAA
>RFMG01000079.1 GCA_009927835.1 Verrucomicrobiota bacterium
CAGATTGCCAATGATCAGGAGCGAGCAACCGACGACGACGGAGCCAAGGACAACAAATTGGTCCTCCCGGATAAAGGCCTCGTAAACGAGACGGCCGAGTCCGGGGTAGTTCATGACATTTTCAACGAGGAGGGATCCGCTGAGCAGGCCGGCCAAGGCATATCCGATGGTGCTGAGAAGGGGGTTGAGGGCGTTGCGGAGAACGTGACGGAAGAGAACGGCGCGTTCGGCCAGACCTTTGGCACGGGCGGCTGTGATGTATTCGGCTTGGAGAACATCGAGCACATTCGCACGAAGAACTCGAAGAGTGCCGGCGACTCCTCCGAGCCCAAGAACGAGTGTGGGAAGAATCAGATGGTAGGCGATGTCGATAAGCTGCGAGGAGGGAGAGAGGAAGTCGTGGTCCAGGGAGGTCAGGCCGCCGATGGGAAACCAACCTGTTCGGGCGGCCATCCAGACGGCAAGCAGGGCAAGAAAGAACTCGGGAATAGCCAGGGCGAAGTAGGCGGCGGCGGAGGTGAAGCGATCGATCCATCCGCCAGGGCGGGCGGCGGCAAGCACGGCGAGCGGGATCGCGAGAGTCCAGGCAAGTAGGAGAGAGGTGATGGAGAGAAGGATGGTGGCGGGGGCGCGTTGTGCGATGAGTTGGGCAACGGGAACCTTGTAGGTCCAGGAGTATCCAAAATCCAGATGAAGGACATTGCCGAGCCAAAGGGCGTACTGTTGATACCAAGGGCGGTCGAGACCGAACGACTTTGGAGTTCGGCAATCAGAGCGGGGTTGATATCGCGTTGGGCTTTGACGGGGGTGAGGAAGTCGCCCGGGGCGAGGCTCATGAGGGCGAAAACAAGAAGAGTGACCGCCAGCAGCATCGGAAGGAGAGCGGCGAGTCGGCGAAGGATAAATGAGGTCATGGGGTGAGGAGGGGGGTCCAGAGTTCGTCGAGGTTCCAGACAAGGGAGCCAAGGGGCGGGATGCGAATATTTTTCCAGCGATCCTTCAGCCCGACGTAGGCGTTGGCGGTGACGAGGTAGATGTAGGGGGTTTCGTCACTCATGATTTTCTGGACCTCATCAAAATATTTTTTTCGGGTGGGATAGTCGAGGGTATGAAGTTGGTCGGACATGAGTTGATCGATCCGGGCTTCCCACGGGGTGGCGGGTGTTTTCTGGTTCGGGTACCACTGATGAAGACGGCCTTTGGAGGAGAAGACGGAGATTCCGCCTGCTGGATCCCCGCCTCCCGTAAGTCCGAGCATTCCCGCCTCATAGTCGTAGGAGTCCTGGATTTTTCCCACCAACGTGCCGAAATCGAGGAAGGCGAGGTTCACCGTGATGCCCAGATCCCGCATGTTTTCCTTGAAGGCCGTGGCCATGTTCGCGCGGAGCTGATTTTCCTGGTTTGTATTCAGCGTAAATTCCACCACGTTGCCCGCACGATCCCTCAGCTTTTGATCGGAGCCCATTGTGAAGCCCGCCTCGGCAAGAAGAGCGCGGGAGCGAGCCGGGTTGTAGGGGTACTGGGTGACGTTCGGGTTGTACCACTTTTTGTTTGCGGGAGTTTCGGGCCCCCAGAGAGGTTGGCCCCGGCCGAAGAGGACACCGCGGACCAGTCCTTCGCGGTCGATCCCGTACGAGACGGCCTGGCGGAAGCGTCGGTCGGTGAACCAGGCCAATTTATGCGGAGGAACAAAAGGTTTTCCCGAGGAGTCGTGCCCTGGGTTTTGGTTGAACCAGATGAAACCCGTATTGGGGGAGGGACCGCGGTTGAAAACAGAGAATCCGTAGCGGGAGGCGTAGCGGTCGATCCAGGCAACATTGTCGGGGGAGAGTCCCTCGGCGTCGGTTTGTCCCGTGGCAAAGGCGAGGGTGCTGGCGTTGGCATCCTTGACCAGTTTTGTGACGAGATAATCGACGTAGGGAAGGCGGATTCCTTGGGTGTCGGCACGCCAGTAGTGCGGGTTGGCCTCGAAGACGATGCGTTCGGCGGGCTGATAGGAGCGGAGGCGAAAGGCTCCCGTGGCGAGAAGACGTCGGGGTTCCTTTTGGGCGACGCTCACATTCCATGCTTTCAGGAGGGAGCCGTCTAGGAATGCCGATTCGAGCTCATGTTTCGGCAGGAGGCCGACGCCACCCACGGTTTCCAAAAAGGGTGCGTAGATTTCGGGGGTGGTCAGGCGGACGGTCAGATCATCGATTTTTTCGACTGTAAATTTCTTTCCGTCGACGGAGAGATCGAATGCGGCACGGTTCGGGTAGCGGGAGTCGTAGATTGCCCGGAAGGTGAAAACAACGTCGTCCGCGGAGAAGGGGTGACCATCGGACCAGAGAACTCCAGGGCGAAGGTGGAAGGTGAAGGTTTTATTGTCGGGGGCGATCTCCCAGCGGGTGGCGAGGCCGGGTTCGACTTCTTGTGTGACGGCGTTGTTGCGAACCAGGGAGTCGAGAAAGAGGCCGATGAATCCGCTGGAGGTGGCATCCTCGGAGACGAGGGGGTTGAAGGTGGAGGGTTCGCCAGGGGTCGAATCGATAAAAACACCCCCTCGGCGACCGGGTTCGGAGCGTGCGATGTCGATGCCGGAGGGGAGGGAAAAATTTTCACGAGTCTCCCTTTTTTTAGGGGTGCAGGCCATGGGAACGAGGGCGAAAAGACAAAAGGTCAGAGGTGCGAAGATGCGCATGGAAAAACCACTTTAGGGCTTTTGCACATGAAGGGAAGTTGAAGCCAAGAGCTATTTCTTTTCGGACAACTCGAAGGAGCCGATGAAAACGAAAGCGAGACTCCAGCCGGAGAAGGCCAGAAGGAAGAAGGGAACCTGCAGGTTGAGGGGCAGGCCGTAGAGAAAAACGAGGATGGGTCCCCAGTAGGTGATGTCGGGAAGGAGGAGGGGAAGGACGCGATCCCGGTACAGGGACCAGTTCCAAGCACGGAGAATACGCACCGGATTCCAGCCAAGCTCGAGCCAGAGAAAATAGCTGACGCTCATGGGGAGGGCGACCCAGGGAATGAAGCCGAAAAAATCGAGCGCGATTTTGGGGAGGACGACCTGAAACGTGGCTCCGACCCCGAAGAGGAAGGCTTGCAGGAGATAGAAAAGATCCACTAGAAAACCGTTGAATCCAAAAAAGAGAAAGTTCCAGCCCATCCGGCGGACTCTTTCCCGATTCCAGGATCGGTCCGGCCCAACGAGCGTACGGACCGCCTCGGGCAGGACCGTCCCGGCGATTGCGGTCAGGAGAGCCGAGAGAGGCAGGCCCCCGGAGGCTTTCCAAGCCGCGAACGAATCGATGGCCGCGGCCAGAGGGCGGGAGTGGTAGTAGCCGAAGTAAAGAAGAAGGGCGATTCCCTGGAAAAAAAGAAACACCCGGTAGAACTTTCGAACGGCGAGCAGGCCGGGGCGGAGGGCATCCGCAAGGGTCCAAGGGGAGGACAAAAAATCAGGCCTCGAAGGAGGTGCCGCAACCGCAGGTTTGCTTTGCCTTGGGATTGACGATTTTGAATCCGGTGTGGGTGAGCTCCTCCTCGTAGTCGAGGGTGCAGGCATCGAGCAAGGGAGCGCTCTCTGCAGCCACAAAAAGGCGGGCTCCGTCCTGTTCCAGCTTTTGATCCGTGGGTTCGGGGGAGGTGACGGCCATGCCGTAGGAGGATCCGGCACAGCCGCCTTTTTCCACGAAGAGGCGCAGCCCACGGGAAGTGTCCCCCTGGGAGGTGAGCTCCCGGATGTGGCGAGCCGCCCGGTCGGTCAGTTGGATCATGGGGAGAGGATAAGGAGCGGGGGGCGGGGTGTCAAAAGAGGGGAAAGGGGTCGACAAGGTTTCGAGGTTCAAGCAGGGCGGGAATCTGTCAGGATTCCGGGATGCACGGAATCCAGCTGGTTCAGGATTTGGCCGTGATCACGGCGGCTGCAGCGGTGGCAACGGTGGTTTGTCAAAGGCTGAGGCAGCCCGTGGTCCTGGGTTATATTTTAGCGGGGGTGGTGATTGGTCCGCATACCCCGCCTTTTTGTTTTGTGGAGAATGAGGAGGAGATCCGGACGTTGGCGGAGCTGGGGGTGATTTTGCTGATGTTTTCGGTCGGACTTCATTTCAGTTTCCGCAAGTTGCAGGAGGTGGGACGGGTGGCGGTGGTTGCGGCCGTGGTGGAGATCGCCGGCATGTTCTTTTTGGGGGAGCGGCTGGGGAGGTTTTTTGGTTGGAACACGATGGACTCGATCTTTTTGGGGGCGATTCTTTCCATTTCCTCGACAACGATCATTGCCAAGGTGTTGGAAAGCATGGGGCTGTTGCGCCCCGGTTTCGCCCGGTTGATTTTCGGGGTGCTGATTGTGGAGGACATTTTGGCGATCGCGATGATGGGAATGCTGAAGAGTTTGGGGACCACCGGGGAGATGAGCTGGGCGGGTGCGGGAGCCAATGTTCTGCAGCTTGCCGCTTTTTTCGTGTCCGTGGCGGTGGTGGGATTTCTTTTTGTGCCGCGGTTGATCCGCATCGCGAGCGAAACGCGGATGGAGGAGGTGCTTTTGATCACGGTCCTGGGCCTGATTTTTGCCGGTGCGATTTTGGCGGATCGCCTGGGATTCAGCGTGGCCCTGGGGGCTTTCCTGGTGGGAGCCGTGTTGGCGGAGGTGCGGGAGGTGCATCGGATCGAGCGGTTGGTGGCGCCCGTTCGCGATCTGTTCAGCGCGATCTTTTTCACCTCTTCCGGGATGTTGATCACGTTTTCGATGACTTTGGGAGCAGCGGGTCAGGTGGCGCTGATCGCTGTGGTGGTGGTGGCGGGGAAAATATTCTTCAGCACGTTGGGGGCTTTGCTGGGAGGAGCGGATTTACGGACCTCGGTGCGGGCGGGGATGAGTTTGGCGCAGATCGGGGAGTTTTCCTTCATTCTGGCGGGGTTGGGAATGGCGCTGGGGGTGACGGGGGGGAGGTTGTACTCGATCGCTGTGATGGTTTCCGCCGTCACGACGCTCACCACCCCGTATCTGATCCGCGGTTCCGAGGGGGCGGCGGACTGGTTGGAGGAGAGGGGGCCGAAGTGGTGGACCGATTTCTGGAGATTTTATGGGTCGTGGTTGAGAAGCATGCAGTCTGCGCCGGGGGACCGGCATCATTTGGCGCGCAAGTTTATCCGCAAATTGCTGGGCCAGCTGGGCCTTCAGCTTGCATTGATGAGCGCGGCCATCCTGGGTGCCGTAGGTTTATGGGCGGCGTGCCGGGAGCGGTTGCCCGAGGGGGTGCGAACGGCGTGGTGGGCGGGTCCGGTTTTCTGGCTGGGGGGTGCGCTTCTGGCCTTGCCGGTGGGTTGGGCTTTTCTCCGCAAATATCACGCGTTGGCGATGCTGGTCTCGGAGCTTGTGTTTCCCCACGGAAGCCGGGGGAACGTGGCGTCGGCCCGGCGGTGGGCCACCTTGGTGTTGTGCGGCCTTGGAGCGGTCGCGGGCGGGGTTTATCTCATTGTGATCAGCTCGCCGCTTTTGCCGTCGGGAAAAATGTTTGCGGGTTTGGTGGGTTTGGTCGTGTTGGTGGGTTTGTTGGGCAGGAAAAAATTGGTGGAACTTTACGCCCAGGGCCAGACAACGATTCGGGAAACCTTGGCATCCGTCCCGGAGCAGGGGCATGTTCGCCTCCCGGGAGGTTCGGAGGTGCGGGCGTATCGGGTGAACGGGGATTCGGAGCTGATCGGGCAGTCCTTGCGGGAGACGGGTTTGCGGCAGCACAGCGGGGTGGTGGTGGTGGCGATCGAGCGGGAGGGGGGGAGCGTGGTTTCGCCCGGCCCGGAGGTGAGGTTGGCGCAGGAGGACGAGCTGTTTGTTTTCGGGGAACGGGATCAGCTGGCTTTGGCGGAGGAGTTCCTCACGAGGCGTGGCGTCAGCGGCGTTTAGGATTGCCGAGGGGGGAGGTTTTGGGCCGGGTGCGGAACCAGTGAAACAGGAGGAGTTGGGCGAGGCCTCGGTTTGGGCCAAAATGTTTTTGAGTCCAGACCTCAAGATCGGCGAGGCGAAAAGGTTTTCTTTTTTTTGGGAAATAAAGTTGGCGCAGCAGACGATCGACCCAGACGTCGACCGGAAAGGCGTCGAGCCGGTTATAGGCATACAGGAGGACGCAACGGGAGATTTTGGGGCCGACCCCGGGCAGGGTTTCGAGATGTGCGGCGGCTTGAGGGGTGGGGAGGGAATCGGGGATGGAGAGGAAGGAGGGTTGGGAGGCGAGCCTCTGGGCGGTAGCGGTGAGGGAGCGGGCACGGTAGCCAAGGGCGCAGTTGCGGAGGGATTGTTCTCCCGCCTGGGTGAGGGTGGAGGGGGAGGGAAACGAGCGGGTGGGGCCTCCGAAAGCGGAGCGCAGGTTGGCATGGATCTGGCGAATCTGGGTGATCTGCTTGAGGGAGGAGCAGATAAAGTTCACCAGGCACTCCCAAGGGTCCTCACGAAGGGGACGCAGGCCCGGATGCTGCCGGGCGGCGGCGCGGAGGTGGGGGTCGGCCAAGAGTTGCGATTCCAGGAGGGAGGGAAGATCGAGATCGAGTGACAGGTAGTGGCGGATCTGGTCCGGGGAGAGGTCGGAATTATCCCAATGGAGATGATTTTTTTTGATCTCAAGCTGGACGGGGTGGGATGCGATCCAACCTGAAACCACGGAGGGAGAGACAGGATTCCAGGAGAAACTTTGCCCGCCGAGGAGAGTGGAGGATAAATCCAGGGGTTGGAGAAGGGGAAGGGAGGGCATGGAGAGAAAAGATTAAAGATTTCGCCAGGGAGGAGAAGTGAGATGATCAGGTCGTGGAAAAAAGAATCTTTCAAGGAGGGATCGTTTGGGCCCTGCTTGCGATGGGGCAGGCGCAGGTGGGGGAGGAACCGGTTCGGAAGGCGGAACGGGTAACGGAGGAGGTGCGTCCAGCGCAGGAGTTGGAAGAGCCGGTGCGAAAAGCCCAGCTGCCGGAGGCAACGAAGGGGGAGGCGGGTGTTGAAAGATCGTTGCCGACCCAACCGACCGTGAAGATCGAGTCACCGCAGGACGGGCAGGTGATGCCGTGGGAGACGGTGGATGTGTTTGTCCGCGTCGATCATGTGGCCTTGGGTGAGGAGGAGCACCGGTTGCATGTGATTTTGGACAACGGGTCGCCGATCGAGCATTCCAGCGTATTGAAGCCGGTGATTTTGCGGGGGTTGGCGCCCGGGGCCCACGCGTTGAGGATTTTCATCGTGAAACCGGACGGAAAGATGTTGACGAATCCCGAGGCTTTTTCGCGGATCGATTTTTATGTGCGGCGACAGGACTTCTCGAATTTCCAGCTGCTGGATCATCCTTACCTGACGGTGAACCTGCCGATGGACGGGTTGGCCATTCCAGACGCGGAGGGGAAGGTGTGGTTGGACTTCATGAGCCATCATGCCCCGATGGGGAAGGAGAAGTACCGGGTCAAAGCGGTGATGAACGGGGTTGAGACGATTGTCAGCACCCGGGACCCGTATCCATGGGCGGGATTGCCGGAGGGGAGGCATCGGGTGGTCATTGAACTGATTGACGAGGATGGGGATCCGGTCCCGGAGATCTTTGCCAGGGTGGAAAGAACCTTTGAGATTGTCCGAACGGTGCGGGCGGTGAATCCGCGGGAAGCCGATTCCGCGAA
Source organism: Verrucomicrobiota bacterium (assembly GCA_009927835.1). GTDB lineage: Bacteria > Verrucomicrobiota > Verrucomicrobiia > Methylacidiphilales > Verrucolacustridaceae > Verrucolacustris. The sequence goes on from RFMG01000079.1 coordinate 7,627, forward strand.
TCTTTGGTTGAGGAAAAGGCAGCAGTAGAGAATTATTTCCGAAGGCGGGACTGGGGGCGGCCTTCCTTCGCTCTGAACCGCTAACGTGGGCGGAGCTTCGGAGGGTTCCGGAGTTTGGATTGTAATCTACGCATCGCGAGGGCCCCAGAGGGTGTGGTGTCACGAAATCCGGCAAGATGAAGGATTCCGTGAAGGATATAGGTCAGCAACTCCTCGCGCAGGCTGAGACCATGGCCCCGGCAGAGGGCTCCGGCCACAGCGGGGCAAACGATGATTTCCCCGTGGGGAAAGGCAAGGACGTCGGCGGGGGAAGGGTCCCCCAAATGGATCTGGTGCAGGCGGCCGCTTTCCTGCGGTGAAACGAAGACGATCCCCAGTGGGGCAGGAAGCCGGCGGCGGCGGTTTTCCGGGAGTTGTTCGAGGGCTTGGGTGACCTTACGACGGAAGTACGCGAGGTTCAGCGGGTGGCGGCGCTGGCGGTTGCTCCAGTGGATGGGGATGGTTTTTGCTGGCACGGCGGTCCCGAGGATAGCGAATTCGGGGCCGAAGGATACTCTGCAGGGCGGTGGCGAGGGAGTGGCGGGCGGATTGCCATTCGGTTGCGGTCAACCCGGAATGGTCCCAGTGCCCCTCGGCGAGACGCTCGGCAAAAAGTTTTTCCACCAGTTTGGCCGCGTCCCCCGGGGTGGGTTTTTCCAAAGAGCGGGAGGCGGACTCCACCATATCGGCGAGGGAGAGGAGGGCGGTCTCGGGGGTTTGGGGGATGGGGCCGGGATAGCGGAAGGAGGATGGATCGACGGGGGGAATGTCCTCATCCCGAAGGCGCAGGATCTTTCCCCCCGTGCGCGCGTCTTTCTCCTGCTGAAGGGCGCGCTGGTAAAAGTACCAAACGAGGGAGGTGCCGTGGTGTTCCCGAATCGCGTCGCGAATTCTCCTGGGGAGCCGATGAAGCCGGGCCAAGGCGAGACCATCTTTCACGTGGGATAGGATGATGAGCGCGCTCATCGAGGGGGTGAGGTTGGAGTGGGGATCGGGATCGGTGGGGTTGAAGTTTTCGGTGAAGTATTCGGATTTATCGATTTTTCCGATGTCGTGATAAAGGGCCATGGCGCGGCAAGCCCGGGGATTGGCGGAGTGGGTGGCACTGGCAGCGGCCTCCGCGAGATGTCCGACGAGGATGCTGTGCAGGTAGGTCCCCGGAGCCTCAAGGGAGAGGCGGCGAAGAACAGGGTGATCGAGGCTGGTGAGTTCCAACCAGGAGAGGTCGGTGGTGCGATCAAAGGCGGATTCGAGAATGGGGAGCAGAGCCCCGACAAAGATGGCCCCCAGAAGACCCAGGGCGGCCGCGGAAACGGCCTCGGTGACGAGAAGATTGCGGGCGAGATCGAGTTTCAGGCCGGAGGCGAGAACGGTGGCGAGGAGGGCGACAAGGCCGAGGCCTGCTCCCGCACGAAGAAGATCGGAGCGCCGGGTAATCTTACGAGAAAGGAGAATCGCGGCCAATCCGGTGACCAGAGAGGAGACGATGTATTGGCTGTCGGGCCGAAGAAGAAAGATTTCGCCCATCCCGAGGAGCACCACGAGGAGGAGGCCGGCACGGGCGCTGACCAAGGTGGTGAGCACGAGGGCCGCGAGGGCGGGTGGAATGAGGTAGGAGCTGGCCCCGAAGGAAAAGCGCGGGGCAACTGACAACAGGACCAGGATGAATACGAAGTTCCCGACCAGCGTGCATAAAAAAAGGGCGAGGAGGCGGTTGCGTTCAAGGGTTTCAGGAAGAACGACGGACAGGATCAGGGGGAGAACAACGGCGACAAAAACGGCGGCGATCCAGGCGGAGGGTCCGGTGCCGTAGGGGGTGAGGAGGGCGAGGGCGTACGCAGCGGCGGCGGTGCCAAGAAAGAGGAGCAGGCGAATCGCGGGGTCGGTTTCGAGCCTATTTTCCGAGGTTGTCCGCTTCGTGCGGGCAGCAGGCTGGTTCACAGGGTGAGGCTGGTCTGTTTGACTCCGCGATGTTCCTTGTAGGCCCGGACGATTTTTCCGACCAGCTCGTGCCGAATGACGTCGGTATCCTCGAAGCGAACAAAGCCGATGCCCTCCACGGGGGTGAGAGCCTGCACCGCCTCCACCAGCCCGGATTTCCGGCTGTGGGGCAGATCCACCTGGGTGGGATCCCCGGTGACGATGCATTTTGATTCGGCCCCGAGGCGGGTGAGGAACATGAACATCTGCTCTGTGGTGGCATTCTGGCCCTCATCGAGGATGACGAACGCGCCGTTCAGCGTGCGTCCCCGCATATAGGCAAGGGGTGCGATTTCCAGGATTCCCTTGTCCATCAGTTTTTGGATTTCCTCCACATCCAGCATGTCATAGAGGGCGTCGTACAAGGGGCGGAGGTAGGGAAAAATCTTTTCCTGAAGATCGCCCGGCAGGAAGCCGAGGGCTTCGCCCGCCTCGACCGCCGGACGGGTCAGGATGATGCGGCTAATTTTATCCGCCTTGAGGTAGGAGATGGCCATGGCCATGGCGAGGTAGGTTTTCCCGGTCCCTGCGGGGCCGATGCCAAAGACGAGATCGTGGTGACGGATCGTCTCCACGTAGGCTTTTTGCAGAAAGGTTTTGGGAAGGATGGCGGGTTTTTTGGCGGAGACCTGGATTCTGCAAGACCACATGCCTTCCAGGCTCTTGCCCTCCCCCCGGTGGACGGCACGCAGGGCGTGGAGAAATTCATAGCGGCGGACCCGAAGGCCATGCTGGCGAGCAAGGTGGAGTTGACGGAAAAGTTCCTGGGCGGCGGCAACGCTTTTCTCCAGGCCATCGATCTTCAGCAGGGTATCCCGGATCGTGATTTTGACCGCGAGCGTTTTCTCAGCCTCCCGGAGGAGGGACTCGTCCGCGGCGTACAGTTCCGAGAGGGTGTGGGCGTTTTCGAAGGTGAGTGTCTGCTCGCTCATGCGGTGAATTGAGTTCTAGGGAGGATGAATGAGGGGGAAAGAAAGATATTTGAGGGTACCGGGAGGGCAATTCCCGTCTGAAAAGCCGGGTATTTCAGGAAATGTGCCGGGGCAAGGCCGGGTGGATACGGGTCAAGATTTCCCAGGGAATGGTGCCCGCCTCCCGGGCGAGATCGGCGGCGGTGCGGGTGAGGGAACCGGAGCGCCCGATCCAAACGACCTCCTGTCCGCGCCGAGCGGAGGGCAAACGCGTGACGTCGAGAAGGGTCATGTCCATGGTGACGCGGCCAAGAATGGGGCAGAGCCTGCCTTGAATGAGGGCGTGGCCCCGAGAGGAAAGGGAGCGGGGCAGACCGTGTGCGTACCCGGTGGCCACGGTCGCGACTTTCAGCTTGCGGGGGGCGCGGAAGGTCGCGCCATAGCTGATCGATTCGCCCCGGGCCACAGAGCGGACGACCAGGATACGGGATTTCCAGGAGAGCACCGGTTTCAATCGCGGGGAGGATCGGGCGAGGGGGTTGGAGCCGTAAAGACCCAGACCCGGCCGGGCATGGGTGGACGCGAAGGGGAGTCGGGAAAGCAGAGCTGCGGTATTGGCCCAGTGGAGGGGCAGATTTTTCGGGAGAAGAGAGGAGCGGAGGAGTTGACGGCGGGTGAAAGCGGGGTTCGAATCCGCGCAGGCGAGATGGGTGAAGGTTCCGAGCAGTTTGAAGGGAGGTTGTCGGGCGATAAAAAGGAGGAGTTCAGAAAATTCCACGGGGTTGGCACCCAGCCGATTCATTCCCGTGTCGAGTTTGGCCTGAACGAGGGCTGGGAGGCGTGCGCGACGCGCTGTGCGGGCCAGTTCCCTGGCTTCGGTAAGGGAGGAGAGGGTGAGGGTGAGGCGATGGCGAAGGGCGAGAGGAAATTCAAAAGGAAGGGTGGAGCCAAGAACCAGGATGGGCTGGCGGATTCCTGCCTGGCGAAGCTGAACCCCCTCTGCAACGCAGGCGACACCAAACTCCTCGCACCCGGCTTGGTTGAGGGTGCGGGCGACCGGAATGAGGCCGTGGCCGTAAGCGTCATCCTTGACCACGGCCAGAACACGGACTTTGCGGGGCAGGCCACGACGGAGGGTGCGAAGATTGTGGCGGAGGGCTGATGTGGATATCTCGCACCAGGTGCGATCGTCGGGAGGGACCTTCATGGAGGAATCGTAGGGGCTAGGTGAGGGGGCGTGAGAGCCAAAAAAGGGGTTATCGGGGCGGGGTGACGGCGGGGCGGAGATGAAGGGGAGCGAGGGCAAGTTCAGGTTCGAGCGGGCAGCCGGCCAACGAGGCGAGGAGATGCGGGGCGGAGGGTTGTGCGTTTTTGGGAATTCCCGCCAATGCGTCGGGGGTGACGGCGAGTGTGCAGCGGGAAAGGAGTGTGGGTAGTTCCGACATGGGATGGACGGAGGTGGCACGGGAAAGTTTTCCGTTCTCGTAGTAGGTGGCAAAGATATCGCCGCGGCGGGCATCGGAAAAAATCCCCAGGACGGTGATGTCAGGGAATTGCCGGGCGATGGCGTGGGTGCTGCGGATGGGAACAACAGGGCAGGACCAGGCTGCGGCCATTCCCAGGGCGGAGGCGATGGCTGCACGGATGCCGGAAAAGGAGCCCGGGCCGACACCGACAACGATCTGATCCGCCCTTGCGTTCGGAAGAGAGTTTTGGAGGGTGGGAATCAGCGAGGCGGCCACGGTGCCGGGCAGGGTTCCGGATTGGAGGAGTTGATGATCCTGACCCCAGGCCCAGGTGACGGTTGGGGTGGAGGCTTCGAGGACAAGGCGGAGCATGGGATAGTTTTGGGGAAAGAGCGGGGCAGGGCGAAGAAAAAGTCAGGGCTTGGGCATGGATTCGAGATCGGAGAGGATCGGGACAGGTTTGCCGTCGGGGCAGTAATCCAGCCCGGGTCCCCCGCCGCGGATGAGGCGAATCGTGAAGGTTCCGTATTGGAATTTCAGCTTGGCCAGCAGGGGGAGGCGCCGGTTGTCATCCGTCATCCATATTTTCATCCATCCTTTGTGGCGGGTGGAGGGGCCGTGAGGCTCGCCAAAAATCTCGATCAGGCGGCGGGGGGGCTCGTCCTCGATTTCAATCGTGTCGATCCGAGGGCAAGAGATTTTTGCGAACAGGGGTTCCTTGTTTTCGATGACCTGCCACGTGACGAAGGCTCCGGGTTTCCACGGGTAGGTCCGAACATGATAGAGCATCGATCCAAAATCCTCGTAGGGGCCGTCGAGGAGTTCGAAGTTTTCCTCGGGTTTTCCAGGGGCTGGGAAAAAGCGGCCGAGGCGGACGGAGTAGTCCGGGACGGTGCGGCGGTTCCGGACGTTTCCCCCCTCGTTACGATCTTGGATGTACTCGGTGGTCCGCCAGGGGTCGATCTGGGTCAGGGAGGTAATGCGTGTGCGGATGGGGAAAAAGGCCTCGATGGGGCCCCGGGAGCGAAGAAATAGTTCCAAGTGTTCGATGCCCTCGCGTTTGGGTTCGGGGCGGGCGGTGAAGGTGGCCTCCGCTGCGTCGATGGGCCCCCACTCGATCAGGTAGGTAAGTTGCTCCCCGGTGGGCCACGGAAAAGGAGCCTGGTTTTCGGCCCTCGCGAGGGCGGGGATCAGCAGGAAAAGAGAAAAGAGGAGGGGCATTTCAGTAGAGTCGTTCTTGCGGGAGAAAGTTGGGGGAGTACTCGGTCGGGTCGTAGGAACGGTTCCACAAACGGGTGAGGGACCCAGAAAGCGGGGGGACGAGCCAGTCCCAGCGTCCTTGGACTGTGCGTCCGGAGTTGGCTTCCTCCTGCTCAAACCGAAGGTGGGAGGCGGTGGCGGAGTGGTGATCGATGATGCGAACTTTGGCCCGCGTGAAGGAGTGAAGGACAGACCGGTTGAGTTCAATGAGGGCCCGATCTTTCCAAAGGGTGGAGGGGCGCGAGGTGTCCAGCCGGAGCCGTCGGGCGACCTCGGGCAGGAGGTTGTAGCGGTTTTCATCGGCGAAATTGCGCGCACCGATTTCCGTTTCCATATACCAACCGCTGAACGGGGCTGCGGGAAAGCTGATCCCCCCGATCTCCAACCGCATGTTGGAGACAACGGGGAGGGCGACCCACCGAAGATGAAGAGAGTTGAGGCAAGGGGAGTCGGGATGCCGGATGGGAACCTCCAAGGTCGCATGTTTGGGCGGTGGAAAGATCCGGGGTTTTTTGCCCGGCAGGGAGATGACGATGGGGAGGAGATCGAAAGGAGTGCGTTTTTTGGGAGGTTTCCATCCTAGGTGGAGGCAGAGGTCGGTGAATTCGGCCTCGGCCGGGTCGCCCAAGAACTGTTTTTTATGGATCCGATAACCGGCGTAGCGGCTGAGTTGGTAGTTCCAGATACGGGGGCCGCGGCCGCGGGAATCGGCGGGAGGAAACACGGTCACGGTGGAGCGGATATCCCCGTGACGGGTGGCATGCCGGAGGTGATGGAGGCAACCCTGGTAAATCTCCTCCTCGGTGCGTGCATCCCGGGCGTCCAGAACATCGAGTTTCGACCAGAAAAAGCGGCCGACGCAACGAACGCTGTTTCGCCAGGCGAGGCGGCAACCATAGCTGAGCTCCGAGGAGGTCAGGGAGTAGGTTCCGGTTTTTTGGATGGATTGGGAGACCTGGCGAAAACGGGCAAGGGTGGGAGTGGGGGCTCCTTTTTCAGCCTGAAGAAGTTGGAGAAAAGCCCGGGCCGAATCGGACAGAGGAAGTGGTTTTTTTCGTCCGGTCAGGCGGAGACGCTCGGATAAAGCAAGAAAAGGGCAGGAGGCCATCGTGGGAAGCCTACCCTTCCGCCAACCGCGCAACATCGATCTCCTGGAACGAAATCTTTGCTTTCGTAAATCCCGCAAGTTGCGAGAACAGGTCGCTTCATGGGGGAGACATTCACGGTTTTGATTGTGGGGGGCGGGGGAAGGGAGCATGCCCTGGGGTGGAAATTTGCCCAGGACCCACGGATCCAAAAAATTTGGTTTGCCCCGGGGAATGCGGGGACCGCCCGGGTGGGCAAGAATCTTCCGATTCCAGCGACCGATGTCGAGGGGATCACCCGTTGGGCGGAAAAGGAGAAGCCCGGATTGGTGGTGGTGGGGCCGGAGGCCCCCCTTTGCGCGGGTTTGGCCGATCGATTGAGGCAGTTGGGGATCCGGGTTTTTGGGCCCGGGGCAAAGGGTGCGCAGTTGGAGGGGAGCAAATCCTTCTGCAAGGATCTGTTGGTTCGGCAGGGAATTCCGACAGCGCGGGCTGGTTCCTTTTCGAGGACGAGGGAGGCCCTGGTTTTTTTGGAGACCCTATCTTGTCCCGTGGTGGTGAAAGCGGATGGATTGGCGGCGGGCAAAGGAGTGGTGATTGCGGAGAGTCATGGAGAGGCCAAGCAGGCGATGGCGGAGATGATGGAGGGGCGGGTGTTCGGGGATGCGGGTGCGAAAGTTGTGCTGGAGGAGTTTCTGGTTGGGGAGGAGTTGAGTTTGCATGCGGTGACGGATGGAAAGAATTTGGTTCTTCTGCCGAGCGCGCAGGATCATAAGCGGGTGGGGGAGGGGGACACGGGTTTGAACACGGGCGGAATGGGGGCGTATTCCCCCGCGCCGAGAGCCACCCCGGAACTTTTGAGGGAGGTGGAGACGAGGATCCTGCGCCCCACCCTGGCGGGGTTGGCGGCCCTGGGGATCGAGTATCGGGGCGTGCTGTATGCCGGACTGATGCTGACGGCCGATGGGCCTATGGTCCTGGAGTACAATTGTCGTTTTGGCGATCCGGAGACGGAGGTGCTTCTGCCGCTACTTGATTCCCCTGTATGGGATTTGCTGGTTGCTGCGGCGGAGGGAAATTTGGGCAAGGCGGAGGTTCGGACACGAGCGGGGGCGGCCATGACGGTTGTGATGGCGGCTCAAGGATATCCTGCACGGCCGGTTCTTGGGCAAAGGATCGAATTTGGGGTGGAGGTACCGGACACGGCTATTTTTCACGCGGGAACGAGGGAGGGAAACGGTGGTGCGGAGGTTTCGGGAGGCCGGGTTTTGGCGGTGACCGGATGGGGAGATGATTTACGGATTGCGCGGGATCGCGCGTATGGCGCGGTCGGCACGATCGATTTTCAAGGCAAACATTTCCGAAGGGATATCGGGCATCGGGCTTTGGGAAAAGACACGTTCCCGAAATGAGAAGCGGGGTGGAAGATTATGGGGAGAAGGGTAGGGTAGACACGGCATGAATTTTCTGCGTGGAATCGCCCTTCTTATGGCGGGCTGTGTTGTGGGGGTGCTCTTGGCCCCCCGCCTGGCGAAAGTGGAGGGGGCTTTTGGCGGGCTCTTGGAAAAAGGGAAGGAGCGGGCACGCCCCGCATCCCTTGCGAAGGAGACGGGTGCTCCGGCCCGTCCTGCTGCCGTCCCGGCACCGCAACCGGTTCGTTCCCTCAAAGCGGCGGAGGCGGCAGAGATTGGGAGATTCATGGGAATTTCGGACGAGGCTACGCCTGGAAAAATCAGCAAGGCGCTTGAGCAGTCGGGGGGTCGTTGGGCGGTTGCGGATGCCAGGAAGACCGCATCTCCGGAGCGGCCGTGGGTGGCGGAACTTTTGCCCGGTCCGGTGGCGTATTGGAGGATCCGAAGTTTGGGGGTGGCGGTTTCGGAGGCGATGGGCAGGGATTGGCTGGCATGGAAGCAGAAGAACCCGTTGGGAGCCGTGCTGGATTTGCGGGAGTGTTTGCCCGGGCAAAGTCTGGAGGCAGTGGCGGAGTTGGCGGGTTTGTTTGTCACACCCGGGGAGGTGTTGTTCACGTGGCGGGACGGGGCGGGCAAAGAGAAGGTTTTTCGATCCGACCGGCAACCCCTGGGGCTGGGGAGCGGTTACCCCTTGATCGTTTTGATCGGCTCGGAACTCCGTGGAGCGGGGGAGTTGCTGGCCTATCTTTTACAGGAGCGGGGTGGGGCGATTTTGATCGGGCAATCGACGGCGGGTCAGATGGGGTGGCTGGCGGAGACGCGTCTTTCCTCCGGCCGTTCCCTTTTCAGGATGCAGGGGGAGATTCTGTTGCCTGGGGGGCAAGCGCCGCTGGGGAGGCCGTTGCCCCCGGACTTGAACCTGGCTGGGGAGAGCCTACCGGACACGGAGATCTGGCCCGGGGGGGAGGCGACGATTGCCTCGACGGTGACGGAGGTTCCCCCGATCAAGCGACCAAACGAGGCCTCCCTTTTGCAGGACGAGGATGTGGACACGGAGGAGATGCGGGCGGGCGGGGCGGGCAAAGATGAGGTGAAAAGACCGCCTCAAGACAAGGGGCTGCAGAGGGCGGGGGATCTTCTGCGTGGTTTGCGCAAGTTGCCCCCGGCCCGTCGGGCGGCATTTGACCCCTATCCTTTTCGAGTCCAGATTCTTTCGTTTCCTGCCTAACATGAAACACGTTCTTTTTATCTGCACGGGCAACGTTTGCCGCAGTCCCATGGCAGAAGAGTTGTTTCGCAGCCAGCTGGGAGGAGATCGGGAGATTGAGGCGAGTTCAGCAGGGATAGGGGCGGTCGCCGGGCAACCTCCCAGCTCCTACTCGATCGAGGTGATGAGGGAAAAGGGGTTGGATATTTCCCGAATCCGAAGCCAGCCGATCCAGCAGGAGATGGTCCGAAAAGCGGACTTTATTTTTGTGATGACGTACGGGCATCTGGACTCCCTGCTCCTGCTGTTTCCCTCGGCGGCGGACAAAACATTTCTTCTACGTGAATTCCAGGCGGGGTTGTCTCCGGACGAAAGGGAGGTGGATGATCCGATCGGACAGTCGCGGGAGACCTATCGGGTGTGTCGCGACCAGATTGAGCAGTCGATTCCCTCCCTGCTGAAAGTCGTCCGGAACGGGGTGGGGAGTGAACCGGTCCCTGCGGGGGGCGCGATGGCCATTGGGCTTGCGGGGGATGCCTCGGGGCGGATTTTGCTTTCGGAGGCGGCTGAGGTTTTACGAAAGGAGGGGTGCGTGACGGTGATGCTGACGGCGGGGGGTACGGAGGAGTTTCCCGAGGTTGCAAAAGTGGCGGCGGAGGCGATCGGCAGGGGGCGTCTGCAGGGGGCGGTGTTGGTGGGCCGATCGGGGATGGGGCTGTGCATGGGGGCGAACCGGTTTTCGCGCGTGCGTGCGGTGGTGGCGGATGCCCCCGAGACGGCGCGGTTGGCGCGGGAAAGGTATGACGCGAATGTGCTTTGCCTGGGAGCGGATGATCTGGGGGCCTCGGATGCAAGAGCCTGTGTGCAGGCATGGATCTCCGCTTCGTTCCGCGGGGCCCGGTATGAGCAGCCGGTCAGCCGGCTGGAGGATCTGGGCGCGGGAGGGGCAGGAGATCCGGTGGGGCCGGATTTGGCACGAACCGATCCGAGGGTGGCGGAGGCGATCCGGCTGGAGCATCGTCGCCAGTCGGAAAACATCGAATTGATTGCCTCGGAAAATTTCACCAGCCCTGCGGTGATGCAGGCCCAGGGATCCTGCCTGACGAACAAGTATGCGGAGGGTTATCCCGGTCGCCGCTGGTATGGCGGGTGTGAGTTTGTGGATGACGTGGAGCAGGCGGCGATCGATCGGGCCAAGGAGTTGTTTGGTGCGGAGCACGCCAACGTCCAACCGCACTCCGGGGCGCAGGCGAACACGGCGGTGTATTTCGCCTTTCTGAAGCACGGGGACAAGATTTTGACGATGGATCTGGCCCACGGGGGGCATCTGACCCATGGGCATCCGAAAAACTTTTCCGGGATGTTTTACACGGTCAGGCACTATGGCGTGGATCCGAAGACGGAGCGTGTGGACTACGATTTGCTCGAGAAGGCCGCGATCGAATTTCAACCCAAGATGATCACGGTGGGTGCCTCGGCTTATTCCCGTTTGCTGGATTATGCCCGGATGCGGGAGATTGCGGACAAGGTGGGGGCCTTGCTCTTTGCGGATATGGCGCACGTTTCAGGATTGGTGGCGGGAGGGGTGCATCCGAATCCCGTGCCGCACGCGGATTTCGTCACGACCACGACCCACAAGGGGCTGCGCGGGCCGAGAGGCGGAATTATTTTGTGCAAAGCAAAGTATGCGAAAGAGATCGATTCGATGGTGTTTCCGGGGGTCCAGGGCGGGCCGTTGATGCATGTGATTGCGGGGAAGGCGATCTGCTTTCTGGAAGCGTTGAAGCCGGAGTTCAAAGAGTACCAAGCCCAGGTGGTGCGCAACGCCAGGGCCTTGGCGGAGGGATTGAAAAAACACGGATATCGGATTGTTTCCGGGGGGACGGACAATCATCTGATGCTGGTGGATTTGAGGCCCGCCGGGCTGGATGGAAAAGTGGCGCAGGAGGCGCTGGATGCGGCGGGCATCACCGTGAACAAAAATTCGATTCCCTTCGACACCGCCTCCCCGATGAAACCCTCGGGCATCCGGTTGGGAACACCCGCGATGACGACAAGGGGAATGAAGGAGTCGGAGATGTTCGATATTGCGAATCTGATCCATCAGGCCCTGCAGAAGCGGAACGATCCCGCGGGCTTGGAGGCGGTGCGGGGCGAGGTGCGACGCATGACCGCCCTCTTTCCCCTGGCCAGTTAGGTCGGTTTGCAGGCGCCCGCAGATTTGCAGGTCATCGGTGCCGAGCTGGCCATCCGATGGGGGGATGGGACGGAGCATTATTTTTCTTTGGAAAAATTTCGCAGACACTGTCCCTGTGCGGCCTGTTGTGGGGAGCCGGGGTTGACTCGCCCCATCCCGGGAGTGGAAACCAGGTGGACGGCGGACAGTTTCCGGTTGCGGGGGATGCAGACGGTGGGGGGGTATGCGGTGCAACCCACGTGGGAGGATGGGCACGGGACGGGAATCTACTCCTGGGATTATTTGAGGAAGATTGCCGAAGCTTTGCCGTGAGGTGGGCGGCTGCGAGCTGGCGGTTTGGACAATGATGAAAAAGGAAAAGAGGCGGCCTCAGCCAGCGGGTCGGTGGGAAATTTTTTCCTGGTGCTGGTATGATTTTGCCAACAGCGCCTTTGTCACGGTTGTGGTGACCGTGGTGGGCGGGGTTTTCTTCACAAAAACGGTCTGCGGAGGGGCGAGTTGGGCGGAGTTTGCCTGGGGGACAGCGCTGTCCGTTTCCGCGGCTTTGGCGATGGGGGTGGGACCGTTTCTTGGCAGGTGGGCGGACCGTAAGGCATCCAAAAAAATGGCGCTTCTTGTGGCGACGATGGCCTGTGTTATTGGAACGGCCCTGTTGGCGTTGCCGGGAACGAGCGTGTTGGGAGTCATGGTAATTTTGGTGGTGGCGAACGCGGCTTTTTTATTGGGGGAGAATCTGGTCGCCTCATTCCTTCCCGAGTTGGCGGAGCCAGGGAGACGGGGTCGGGTCAGCGCCTATGGTTGGGCCTTTGGGTATCTGGGGGGATTATGTTCGTTGGCGATGGCACTTTTCCTTTTGCGGAGCGGGGGGGAGGCGGCGGCAAGGAGGGTTTTTTGGGCGACGGGACTTTTTATTTTTTTGGCGGCCCTGCCGACGATGTTGTTTCTGCGCGAGCGTGCGGTGCCCGGGGAGTGCGGATCGGAGGAGCCTGAGTGGAAAATGATTTGGAAAACCCTTCATGGGCATCCGGAGCTGGTGGGGTTGCTCTCGGGTCTGACGGTGGCCTTGACGGGATTGAGTGCGGTGGTGGGATTTGCCTCGATTTATGCAACGACAGAGATCGGCTTCACCCTGGAGGGCACGGTGAAGCTGTTCGTGTGCTTGCAGGTGGCGGCAGCGGTGGGGGCTTTGGTGACGGGAGGGTGGCAGGACCGGGCCGGCTCAAGGATCGTCCTGCTCAGCTCTTTGGCATTGTGGGTGGGGGTGAGTTTGGCGGCGTACCTGAGCCGGTCGGTCGAATCTTTTTACGGGGTGGCCGCCGGGGCGGGAGTGGGGATGGGGTGGTTGCAATCGGCGGGGCGGGCTGCGGTGGCGGAGGTGACCCCGACGGGGCAGGAGGGGGAGTTGTTTGGATTGTGGGGATTCGCGGGCAAGCTGGCCGGGATTGTGGGGCCTCTCGTGTTTGGGGGTGCGGTTGCGTTATTCGGAATGCGCGGGGCGATTTTGATCAATGGGGCCTGGTTTTTACTGGGGGCAATCCTTTTGACGCGGGTAACGTTGGGGAATGGGAAATCTGTCGTGGAGCCAAGGGGATAGCCAGACCAAGAAAAAGGAGTTGGGGGCGTATCGGATGTTGGGGTTGGGTCGGGAGATGAAGTCGATCCGTCGGAGGTCGGCATCCGACCAGGCCGGGCTGTACCGCTACATCGGGGAGGGAACGGTGGAGAGGCCGTGGTTAAAAGTGACCCGGGCGGAGTATTTGGAGACGCGACGCGGTGTGGAGGGGGCGGTTTTGGGCCGGAGAAAGGCGACCGATGCGGACCTGTTGCGAATCGAGCGAAAAACGTACGATCTGTTGGGGGCGAGGGAGGCGGCGGCGGCGGGGTTGCGGGAGGCATTCCGTCAGGCGCACGGGCGGGGGATGACGCCGCGGGAGCAGGAAATGTACAGCAAGGCGGCGGGGGAGGCGGGGATGAATTTCAAACCCGATCCGAGGGCGAGGGCGGCCGGCATCCGGCGGCGTTTGTTGGCGGAGGTGGTGGAAAAGGTGGAAAACCGGGCGCGGGGAGGGGAGGTGAAATTGCAGGAGTTGTGGGCGGCGGTGGCGGGAGAGGAGACGGCGCAGGAGTCGATGTTGGAGTATGTCGACCGATTCAAAGGGGTGGCTTACATCCGGTGTCTCAGCTCGACCCGGCGGCACGAAATTGGCAGGAGGATGGGTTTGAAGGAAAAGCTTTCGGAAAAAGCGGGCGTCAAGATCCAGAGATTGGCCTTTCGGTAGACGCACCCCGCCGGCCCGGTGGTTTGCGAAATGTTTAGTATTTCACGGAGCAACCGTAGGATTTGGTCTCGGCTGTGGGGACGGGTTTGCCGGCGAGGGCGGCATCGAGGGTTTGACGGACATAGTTCACCGCCTTCGCGCAGTCGGAGGAGTCTGCGGAGCGGATACTGTCGATGGCCCCCAGGTAGATCACTTTCCCTTCCGGGCTGATGATGAACATGTGGGGAGTGGTTTTGGCCCCGTACAGTTGACCCACGTTCCCGGAGGGGTCGAGCAGGACGGCGGTGGGGAAGGCTTTTTGATCTTTTGTGTTCGCCTCGGCCTGGGGGCCCGTGCAGTACCCCTGTTTGCCGGGGGCGGAGGAGATGATGGAGAGCCAGACGACCCCTTTTGCCGTGTACTCTTTTTGCAGGGATTGCATGTTTCCGGTCGAGTAGTGTTTTTTGACGAAGGGGCATTCCGGGTTCAACCACTCCAAAACCACGAACTTTCCGGCGAAGGAGGATAATTTTTGGGTGTTCCCTTTCGAGTCTTTCAGGGTGAAGTCGGGTGCGGATTCGCCGGGTTCGACCGCGGAAAAGGCGGAAAGATTAAGGGCGAGGGTGAGGACGGGAAGCAGGAGGCGCAATGTCATGCCTTCAACATTCCATGGAATGGGGGAGGGTCAAGAGCTGGATTCTTTTCCCCGTGCGGCTTGTGCGGTTTGCCGAATTTGGAGGAGTTGGTTTTTAGGAGGCGGCGAGGGCAGCGTGGATCTTTTTGAAGTCGGGAAGTTCCAGTGGCGTGGGGGTCTGTTCGGAGTATTGGATTACTCCTTTTTTATCGATGACGAAGGCAGCACGGGCGCTGACGGAGCCCAAACCGATCAGATCGGGAAGAAGTGTTCCGTAGGCTTTGCTGACCTCCTTGTTCAGATCGCTGAGAAGGGGGAGAGAGATCTTCTCCTTCTGGGCCCAGGCTTCCTGGGCAAACGGGGAGTCGACGCTGATTCCATAGACGGCGGCATCCAGTTTTTCGTACGCGGAGAGGCCGGCGGAGACATCGCACATTTCCTTGGTGCACACGCCGGTGAAGGCAAGGGGGAAGAACAGGAGGACGGACTTTTTCTTGCCGAAATTCTCGGAAAGTTGGATGTCCTTGAGGTCTTCGCCCCGTTTGGTTTTGAGGGTGAAGTCGGGTGCTTTGGAGCCTGAGGATAGGGCCATGGGATTCTCCTGTTTTAGTTTCTGCCGGGTGCGCCGTTTGCACCGGATGCCTCGCGAAGGACCGCTTTCCGGGAGAGTTTCACCCTTCCCTTGTCGTCGACTCCGATGCATTTGACCTCGATCAGGTCGCCCATCTTGACGGCATCGTCAACCCGTTCGACCCGACCCTCGGCGAGTTCGGAGATGTGAACCAGACCATCCCGGCCCGGGAAGATTTCGACAAATGCACCGAAGTCCTTGAGGGAAACAACACGGCCTTTGTAAGTTTTGCCGACCTCGATATCCCCGGTCAGGCCAGAGATAAGCTCCTTTGCGCGGGCCATCGCGGGTCCCGTGTTCGCATAGATCCGGACGGTGCCATCGTCCTCAACGTTGACCTCGGCACCGGTTTCCGCACAGATCCCCTTGATTGTTTTTCCGCCGGGGCCGATCAGCAACCCGATTTTATCCTGGGCGATCTTGAGCATTTCGATTTGCGGCGCGTAGGGGGACAGCTTGGCGCGATGCGCCGGCAAAATGGTGCCCATGAATTTCAGGATGTCGTGACGGGCCTTGGCGGCGCGGTCGACAGCGTCCTTCAGCATGGCCAAGGGGAGGCCGGGAAGCTTCAAGTCCAGCTGAAAACCGGTCACTCCCTTGGCGGTGCCGCACAGTTTGAAGTCCATATCCCCGAAGTGATCCTCGCTTCCGATGATGTCGGTCAGCATCTGGTGGCGGAGCATTTTCGAGCCGGCGGCGTCGAACTCGGTGACGAGTCCCACACTGATCCCAGCCACGGGGGCTTTCAACGGAACACCCGCATCGAGCAGGGCGAGGGTACCTCCGCACACCGAGGCCATGGAGGTGGATCCGTTTGACTCCATGATTTCGGAGGAGACCCGGATGGCGTAGCCAAACTCGGAGGCCGGGGGAATGACCGGTTCGAGGGAGCGCTCCGCAAGGGCGCCGTGGCCGATTTCACGCCGGCTTTGTCCGCCGAAGCGGCCCGTTTCCCCGACTGAAAAGGGAGGAAAGTTGTAGTGAAGGATGAAACGTTTGCTGTCGGATCCGCCGGTGTAGGCATCGATTTGCTGGGCCTCGTCCAAAGGTCCAAGGGTGGCCAGGCAGATGGCCTGCGTTTCGCCCCGGGCAAAGAGGGAGGAGCCGTGGGAGCGGGGAAGGATGCCGACCTCGCCCATGAGATTGCGGATCTGGTCGGCGGGCCGACCGTCGCAACGTTTGTTTTTGTCCAGGATGCTGGTGCGGAACGCTTTTTTCTGGAGGTAGTCGAATGCCTGGGAGATCTCAAAAGGAGTGGCCGTCGGGAATTTTTCCAAAACCTTGGCTTTGACCTCGTCCTTGAGTGCCTCGACGGCTTTGTGGCGGTCCACTTTCGAGGGCTGATAAATCGCGGCCTCAATCCGGGATCCAGCCACGCTGTAGGCAACCTCGAGGAGTTCGTCTTTGACGAGAAGGAGGGGAGCCTGACGTTTCTTTTTTCCGTGCGTCGCCGCCAGCTCTTTTTGGACTTTGATAATGGGTTGGATGGCCTGCTGGGCGAACTCGAGGGCGGCTTTGAACTCCGCCTCCGGAAGTTCCCTGGCACTGCCCTCGATCATGAGGGATTCGTGCTCGGTGCCCACGTAGACGAGGTCGAGGTCGCTCTCGGCGTTCTCGTTGTGGGTCGGATTTGCGATGAACTTTCCAGCGATGCGGCCGACACGCACGGCGGCGATGGGGCCCGCCCAGGGAATATCGGAGACCATGAGAGCGGCGGATGCGCCGTTGAGCGCGAGGATATCCGGATCGTTTTGGCCGTCGGCACTGAGAAGGATGGCGATGACCTGGGTGTCGTAGAAGTAGCCCTTCGGAAAGAGGGGCCGCAGGGGGCGATCGATCATCCGGCAGGTGAGAATCTCTTTTTCGGTGGGGCGGCCTTCCCGGCGGAAGTAGCTTCCGGGGATGCGGCCCACGGCGGCGGCTTTTTCCTTGTACTCGACGGTGAGGGGAAAAAAGTCCTGGCCGTCCTTCACTTTTGTGGCGGAGACGGCGGTGACGATGATGACCGTCTCCCCCATGGTGACGAGGGCGGCGCCGTCGGCGAGTTTGGCGAGTTTGCCGGTTTGGATATGGAGGTCGCGATCGCCCACGCGGGCGGTCAAGGATGAATGGTTGTTGCTCATAGTTGTAGGGGGTTGTGTCACAACGAAGCTTGACCCCAAGAGAGGAAGGTCTTGGGGCAGGGTGGGAACACCGGGAGTCAGCCCAAGTTGGCTTCAGAGGACACAGCGGAGGCCGGGGAGCCTGCGTGGTGTCATCTGCTCAGCTTGGGCGGGTCATGGAGTTCCCGCTCGGAGGGACTGAATCGGTTGGTTTTGGGTTGGGTTTATTTCCTCAGTTTTAGTTTTTCCAGAAGAGATCGGTACCGTTTGGGTTCGGTGCGGTGAAGATAGTCGAGAAGGCGGCGACGGCGACTGACCATGGAAAGGAGGCCGCGGCGGGAAGCAAAGTCTTTGACGGCATTTTCCAGGTGGGTGGAGAGGTGATTGATCCGTTCGGTGAGGAGCGCGATTTGAACATCGGAGGAGCCGGTATCTTTGTCGTGCAGGCGGTTGCCTGTGATAATCTTGCTTTTTGTCTGCGTAGCCATAAGAAGAAAATCTTATGTGGAAACAATTTCGAGTCAATGCCGGATGCTGGGCATCGATTTGTTTGTGGATGGGGGTGGGGGGATTGTGGGCGGTGGAAATTCCCTTACGGACCGGGACGGAGGAGAAAACGGGTGCACCCGAGGTAAAAGCCGGGGGTTGGAAAGAGGATCTTGGCAGGATGGGCTTCGAGGTTCCCATCGAGGATATCGAGAAGGGTCAGATTGTGGGGCAGAAGTGGTTGATTTCGGGAGGGAGGCCGGGCTTTTTGGGCGCAAAGGTATTTTTTCTGGCATCCGGGGAACCGCAAAAGGTTGCGAGATCGATTTTGCTTTACGATCCGACCGGCGGAAAGACGCTTCCGTGGGAGGGGTCGGGAGCGGTGAAGATTTTCCAGAAAATATCCCGGCCCCCTGCCGAGGGGGATTGGACCCGATTTCGCGAGGCTTTGGGGGGGCTGCCGTTTGACACGATGCTTCAGGTCCAAGATCAAAGGGAGGGGAAACTTCATTTGCATCCGGAGGAAGTCGGGCAGATCACGCAGGACAAGGTGTCGGGTTGGGTTTCGGTTTTGATGAAGCTTGTTCAGACCTACCACCGCGGAGGCTGGAAAGAGACGATTGGAGTGCCCTCGGGTCCGGGGGCGGAGGTGGATTTCGATGCGGAGTTGCGGGAAGTCTTAAAGGAAAACGGACCTGTTCGGGATGAGTTTCGCCGTTTGTTGACCGCTTTGGCCTACGGGGGGAGGGACGAGAAGGAAAAAATCGAGGTCAATGACTACTGGCAACTGATGGAGGTGGATAAAACACCGACGGTGGCGTTGGGATGCGGGGTGGCGCGGGCCGGTGTGGCAGGAAGGTGGGAGGTGGCGGACATGAACTACTATGTTTCCAGCGGCTACTTTGGTTCGATCAGTTTTTACGGCATTTGGCCCTATTCGGACGGGCGGTCGCTCGTTTGTCGAATGGATGTGGTGGAAACGAATCCTGGGCAGTTGGCGCAGGCAACCGCACGAATGGTGGCGGAGGGGATGTTCATGGGGGAAGTTCGGAGAGCCTGCGAAGAGATCAAAAAACAGAGCAATCTTTAGCTCATTTTCCATTTTAATTTTCTCTTGGATTTTACGATTAAATCTATATTAAGTCCCTTATCTTGAATTCAAAAAATTATCTTAAAGTTATGTATATCATAACTTTATGCCTGTTTAATACTGCCATATCTATGGCTCAGGAGCCTGGACCTGGTCCGATCACGCCAGAGGGGGAGGTGGAGGATCCTTTGGCCCCCGTGCGGTTGGTGCCTGGGAGGCAAGCTTTTGGCCCGGCGAAAAGCCAGGCGACGGATGAGTGGTCCTTTGAGTTGGGCACAGATTACGGTTACGTGGCCTCGGCCAGTTTGAAGCAGGGGTTGGGAACGGTAACCGAGCAGTCAGCCGAGGTGGGAATTTTGGCGAGTCACAGGATCGTGGATGGACTGGTGGGGATTGTGGGTGGGGATTGGCAGACTTTTTCCTTTGGTTACAACGGGTCGAATATTCCCCTGCCGCAAAATTTGCAGGGACTGAACATGATCTTTGGTGTGGATGTGCAGTTGGACGATGCGAGCGAATGGCTGATGCGGATTCAGCTGGAGCCGGGAGTTTACGGGACGTTGCAAAGCATCGGTTGGCATCAGGTGAACATGCCGGGGGTGGCGGCGTTCACGAACATTGTGAACGAGGATTTCCAGTGGTTTATCGCCCTTCGTGTGGATGCCTTTAATTTTTTTCCGGTACTGCCGGTTCCCGGATTCCGCTGGAGATTTGCGAAAGATTGGTTGCTGAACGGAAGCGCACCCAAGCCCACGATCGACTGGAGTCCCACCGAGGACATCCGACTTTTTGCCGGCGGGGATATTCTCAATTTGAATGCCCGGTTGCCGGATAGCGATCCGGAAGTCCTTGGGAATCGGAGTTTGGCGGGAGCGTTGGTGAACTATTTTGAGGCTCGGTTGGGAGGTGGCATCTCGTACGAGGTTTCCCCCGGCCTCTCTATCCAGGCGGAGGGTGGGGCGATGGTTTGGCGGACGTTCGATTTTCCCAGGCTCAACAACAACGTGAACAGCACGATGGCACCCTATTTTCAGATCGCTTTGCGGGGCCAATTTTAAGACGTGGGGGTGGGCGGGAGCAGTTGGCAGAGAGTGAGGGTGGTGGGTAGATTGGATTCATGAGATTTTTGCCAGCTTGGGCGTGGCTCATATGGGTTGGGTTCGTAGGCTTGGTTGCGGCTGAGGAGGAGGTGACCAAGGATGAGGCGGCCAAGGAAGAGGTGGTAAATGAGGCGGCAAATCTTCAGGCGGAAACGGGAGCGAGAAAAAATATTACGTTAGGGGCGATGTTCCGGGAGGAGTTTCAGCAGCAGGAGGGTGTCCAGGAGCTGAAGTGCGGGATTTTGTACAAAGTGGAGGCGGAGGGAAAGGGAAAGACTCCGAAGACGAGCGATTGGATTCGGGTCAACTACGCGGGAAAGCATGTGGACGGGAGGGTTTTTGATAAATCGAAAGAGGGGGAGCCCGCGCGGTTGCGGGTGGATCGCACGGTTCCGGGATGGCAGGAGGTTTTGCCCCGGATGCGGGAGGGAGACAAGTGGGAGGTGGTGATTCCCTCCCACCTCGGGTACGGCGCGAAAGGGACTGGGGCGGGGAATATCGGGGCGAATGAGACGCTGGTTTTCACGATTGAGCTGGTGGAGGTGGAGGATCCGGCAAAAAAAGCGGAGGCCAAACAGCCCTAGAGGATCAGCATGGCATCGCCGAAGCTGAAGAAGCGGTACTTTTTTTCCAGAGCATGGCGGTAGGCACGGAGGGTGAGCTCGGGGCCAGCGAACGCCGCGACGAGAAGAAGAAGGGTTGAGTGCGCGAGATGGAAATTGGTGAGGAGACCGCCCACCCGTTGAAATTCGTAGGGGGGGTGGATAAATGCCGAAGTGGTGCCATGGTGGGGCT
>RFMG01000273.1 GCA_009927835.1 Verrucomicrobiota bacterium
ATTTCCGACCTCGCTCTTGCGTGGTCCGATCCAAGGGTACGTTATGGCCGCTGATCTCCTTCGCACTCTGCTCCGTCGCCCAGCTGGTCTCATCTCGGCCGCACTCCTTACTCTTCTCTATGGCATGGCTCTTTTCGCCCCCTTCCTTTCTCCCACCATTCCCTCCGCCCAAAATTTGAAGCTGACGTACCACCCACCCACCGCTGTCGTTTGGCAAAAGGGCCGTCTCTGCGTGCAACGGTACCAACTCATCGACCCCTCGACCGCCACCTATCAACCTCTCCCTGGCCAGGCAACTCCCCTTTCCTGGTTTTCGCGGGGAGCACCCTACAAACTCTTTGGCCTGATCCCCGCAGATCGACATCTCTTCACCGCTCCAAGCCCCGACCCCGTTTACCTTCTTGGAAGTGACGCCACAGGACGGGATGTTTACACCCGGCTTCTCTACGGCGCTGGCATCTCTTTGAGCATCGGCTTGATCGGGGTCGCTCTCACCAGCTTCCTCGGTCTCACGATCGGCGGCCTGGCTGGATATCTGGGAGGCTGGGCCGATACTCTTGCCATGCGGCTCACCGAATTTCTAATGGCTGTGCCTGGTCTCTATCTTCTTCTCGCCCTTCGTGCTGCCCTCTCCTCCCGCTTTCCCTCCGATGCCACCTTTCTTCTCATCGTCGTCATACTCTCCGCCCTCGGCTGGGCAGGCACAGCCCGAGTCGTCCGTGGCCTTGTCCTCTCCCTCCGCGAGCGCCCCTTCATCCTCGCCTCCAACATCCTCGGCCAACAACCTTGGACCATTCTTTTCCGACACCTTCTTCCCAATACGTTCAGCTATCTCATCGTCGCCGCCACCCTCAGTGTCCCAGGCTACATCCTGGGCGAGGCCGCCCTCAGCTTCCTTGGCTTGGGAATCCAGGAACCGGCCTCCTCCTGGGGCTTGATGCTCGGCCAGGCGCAGGACATCAAAATCTTTATGCTCAACTTCTGGTGGCTCCTTACCCCCGGTGTCGCCATTATCCTGACTGTGATTGCGTTCAATCTTCTCGGCGATGCCCTGCGCGATGCGGTCGACCCACGATTCCGGCTGCCTGGACGATGAATCCCGATCATTGCGCATTCTCGGTCGACGAACCCTGTGAAGCCTCCGGCGAAGCAGGGTCGTCTGCCCGGCCGATGAAAGCACTGGCGATTCAATATTCTGTAGGGCCCCGCTCCGCCGGGGCCATGGCCGCGATGGAACGCGGCCCTACAGAACTTTCCAACTTCAAGATTCTTACCCCCTGAATCCCTTAACCCCTT
>RFMG01000022.1 GCA_009927835.1 Verrucomicrobiota bacterium
ACCATGCTTCCGAGCGGCAGTTGTTGCTTCAATGACCAGATCGGCGGTGCTTTCGCTGAGGGCGGCAAAAATTCCTCCCGTGTGAAACCAGCGGGTTCCCAGTTTTCCGAAAATTTGATCCCAGTCGAAATCGCCCGGCTTCAATTGGGAGGCGGCGGTATGGCCACGATCCGAACATCCGACCGCACCGCGGACACCGAAGCCGCGCTCGGTAAAGTTCAGGCCGTTTCGAACCGTACGGCCGATCCCGTCGTAGGTGGTCCATTTCAGAAACGTGGTGTCGACCCCGCCTTGGAGAATGAAATCCTCCACCAGGCGGCCAACTTCGTTATCGGCGAAGGCGCTCAGAAGGGCGGTACGAAGGCCGAAGCAGCGGCGGAGGCCGCGTGCGACGTTATATTCGCCGCCTCCCTCCCAGGCGCGGAAGGAGCGGGCCGTGCGAATCCTGCCCTCGCCGGGGTCCAATCGAAGCATCACTTCACCCATGGAGATTTCATCGAACCGGCAGGATTCGGCGGGCTTCAGATTGAAAAGGCTCATGATTTGGCTCCTGTAGTGAGTTGGATCGCCTCCTTGGTTAGGCGACCGATCGTTTCCCATTCTGCTCCCTGAATGTACTTCTTGTCCACAAACCAGGATCCGCCAAGAGCGGCGACTGATTTCAAGGCCAGGTAAGGTCCCACGTTGGTCGCTTGCAACCCGCCTGTGGGAATGAATCGGACCCAGTGTGGCCGTAGGGGCCTTCGAGGGCCTTGAGATAATTCGCTCCGCCCGCCTGTTCCGCCGGAAAAAACTTCTGGATGGGGCAACCCAGCGACAGACCTTTCTGAACTTCACTGGGAGTGACGACTCCGGGAACAAAGGTCAGTTTCTCTTTTTGTGCGGCAGTGATGACTTTTTCATCCAGACCCGGAGCCAAACCGAACTGGGCTCCAGCATCGACCGCCTTCTTGACCTGATCCGAATCGAGCAGGGTGCCCGCTCCCACCAGCATCTTGGGACATTTCTTTGCGATTCGACGAATCGATTCCTCAGCCGCAGCCGTCCGGAAGGTGATCTCGATGACTCCC
>RFMG01000202.1 GCA_009927835.1 Verrucomicrobiota bacterium
AACGAATGTCTCCGAGGGTGTTCGTCAAGAAACGCAGGCCGCCAAAGCCTGCGTTTTTTGCTTAAATACTTGCTCACAATATATTTAACGTATAAATTTTCGACCAGTATCCCCCCACATATCGGTGGCTAATGATTGACTTTTTAAATATATGGCTATTATGGCCATATGATACAGGCAAGCGTTTCAACGATCAAAAATAGTCTAAGCCACTATCTGGAGAAGGTGAAAGCAGGCCAAAGCGTTCAAATCACCGATCACCGCAAAGTCGTGGCAGTCCTGGAGCCGGTCGATTCGGCCAAGTGGCCCGAAGAGATCAGAAGGGCGCTGGATCTGGGACAAGCCAAGACACCCCGTTTGCAGTTGGATGTGGCAGCCTTTGAGCAGTTGCCCAAGGCACATGGCCCAAGCTTGTCAGCCGCCATTTTGGAAGAGCGGCAACAAAGCAGGTGAAGTTCTGGGACACCTCCGCCCTGGCCCCGCTTTTATGGGAAGAGGAGGACTCCCCTGCCCGCTCGAAGGAGTTGGATGGTGATCCCCTCCTCGTCGTCTGGTGGGCCACAGCGGTGGAGATAGAGTCCGCGCTTTTTCGACGCCTCTCCGATGGGGAAATCGATGCGGTCAACGATACTCACGCCCGGACTCGCCTCGCACGGCTCGCTGAGTCATGGGTCGAAATTCAGCCCACGGAGGCGGTTCGTGAGATGGCCAAGCGCCTGATCCGGGTCCACGGTTTGAGAACGGCCGACTCCCTCCAGCTCGCGGCAGCGCTCATCGCATGCGGAAACCAGCCGAAAGCGCATGTCTTTTTAAGCGGTGACTCGGTCCTGAAAAAAGCGGCAACCAAGGAGGGATTTTCGTGCAGGTAGCTCCGGATTTTGGGATTTGATGCCAACCTTGAGCTGTGTGGGTGACAGACAACGGCGGCCCCATGCGTAGATCGGGCCCTACGTAAGGGTCGGTTCAGGAGTAATTTTTTTACCAGTGGAAGCGCCTGTCACAGCCCTGCCACCTCGATCCCGAAGGTAAATTGCCCCACCCTTACCCCTCTCCACTCTAATTTACTCTTTATCCTACCTCGCCAGACCTCTTCCTTCTCCTGCCACTCGAGAAGAATCCTGGGCCCCTCCTCCTCCCCGCCCCCTTTTTGACCCTTTGGAAGGAGAACAAGAAACCCCTCCATGGAGAACAGGGAGAACCGACCCTCCGATATCTCCGCCAGCAGTGCACTGACCGATGGCACCGCTTTCCTCAAATAGGGGGCCACATCCGCAATCAACTTCTTCCCCTCCTTGTCGCTACCCCCCTCCAGCAGCCCCTCCACCAGCTCCACCCCGGCCGAGGCCACCCCCGTCAGCCCGCCCAGCTCCAACCGCCCGGGCGACAGGGAGAAGGAAAGCGTCAGCGGCAGGGTGTGCCGGTCCGACTTCAACTTCGGCGCCACCGCCAGAAAAAGCTCCGCATCCTCCCACGTCAACACCTGGGCCCCCTCCACCACCTTCGTCTCATAACGAAATCTCCCGATCCCGCTCGCCGCCTCGCACCCGAACCACCTCATCCTTTTCAGGTAGTCACCCGAACGGACCGGGCTCAACCCCGCATCGGGTCGGCTCATCCATCCCTCTTTTCTTCCGCGGACCGACCCCTTCCGGACTCCAATCTCCACATCCTCGATAACAATCTCAGGCTGCGACACTCTCACGCTGAAGCCACCCGTCTGGTTCGTCGGTTCGCCCAGATCCTCCGCCTCCAACTCCACGGCAAACACCTCTTTCCCTTTTCTCTTCAACTCCACGATAATCCGATCCCCATGGGATATGCCCTTTTGGATCACGCCGAAAAATCGGGCCTCCTCATCGTCATCCACCGCCCCCCGCAGAAACTTCAGGATCGCCGCCACCAACCCGAAGGCGGGTGCGACCGGCCCGAGGAGCAGACCCCACACCGTTCCCGAGCCAGGGATTGCCCCCGAGAGCGCCTCGGCCACCCCAGCCGCCTTGTCGAGGGCACGACGCGACTCCTCGTCCGACTCGGTCACTCCCACGGAGATTCCAAGGCCTCCAGGGTTTCGGCCCAGATAAGCAATCCGCCGCAGAAACTTCTGGTTTACGGGGCCGACCCCGCTGAAGGGGATGACGGAGGACTGACCGGAGACCGTTAGTTCGACTACCCCTTCCCGGTTCGGTCCGAGATCGCGGGAAATGAAAGTGCGAGGATCGACCCGGACCTCCTGGATCGTAATCGCGAGAAGATTTTTTGCAGGGATGGGTGCGCCTTTCCCCTTCACAACACGCAGCGTGGCCCCCGCACG
>RFMG01000238.1 GCA_009927835.1 Verrucomicrobiota bacterium
TCTTGCCCTAGCCAAAGTCAGCAGCCCGCAGATTCTGATCAACGTGGTCTCGAAACGCGTCCGCCAACTGGGCCTAGGCTACCGCCCGATGATCGCCGTCAGCCCCCGAATGACCTTTATGGATGTCGCCCTGCACGAGGTGGCGGATGGCAAACTCGGTTACGAAGTCCTCGGTGGCCCTTCCAAGGACACTCCCGAAAAGCCCGCGCGTAAAACCCGCGCCAAGAAGTCCTCCTAACGCCTCCCTAGGCGACGGGGTCCCGCACCCTGAAAACGATCGAAATCCAGAACCGGAAAGCCGGCTTCAACTTCGCCATCTCAGAGACGATCGAAGCCGGAATCGTCCTCACGGGTGCCGAAATCAAATCCCTCCGCGCGGGCGGGGGCGACCTCGCCCACGCCTACGGCAAAATCGAAAACGGCGAGGCCTGGCTCTACTCCTTTCACATTGCCCCCTACAGCCACGGCAATCGTGCCAACCTCGAGACCGAACGGCCCCGTAAACTCCTCCTTCACCGCAACGAGATCATCCGATTCCTTGGCCAGATCGAAAAAAAGGGCAGTCGCGCCCTCGTTCCCCTCAAGGGATACTTGAAGAATGGCCGCTTCAAAATCCTCGTGGGCCTAGGAACAGGCAAAACCCATCGCGACCGCCGCCAAGACCTCATCAAACGCCAAACCGACCGCGAGGTGAACCGGGTCCTTGCCGACCGCCGCCGGAAATGAAATCTGCTCTCCGCTCTCTCGCCCGTCTCCTGCCGAAAGGGGTCGTCCGCTTCGACCCCGCAACCCTCCAAGCCAACTCCTCCGACGCTTGGGTGGCCTCCGCCCGACCCGAGTCTGTCGCTTTTCCACGGGACAGTGCCCAAGTTTCCAAAATCCTCGCTTTCACAAATCGTCACGGGATTCCCGTCACCACCCGCGGGGCCGGTCGGGGCTATGTGGGTGGTTGCGTGCCGGTTCGGGGTGGTCTTGTGGTCTCCCTTGTGAAAATGAACCGGATTCTTGAAATTTCACCCGCCGACGGGCTCGCCGTCGTTCAACCCGGCGTCATCACAGCCAAGCTCGCCTCCGCCGCTGCCCGCCGAAACCTCTTCTACCCACCCGACCCCGCCAGCCTCAAAGAGTCCACCCTGGGTGGGAACATCGCCACCAACGCGGGTGGCCCCCGATGCCTGAAATACGGAGTCACTCGCAACTATGTCTTAGGACTAGAAGTTGTCTTGGGCGACGGCACTATCGTTCGCCTCGGCGGACGAACCCATAAGAACCGGACTGGATTCGACCTCATCGGTCTTTTCACCGGTTCCGAGGGGATGCTCGGTCTTGTTACCGAGGCCACCCTTCGCCTGATTCCCCTTCCCCCCACCCGCTCCTGCCTTCGGGCCGAGTTCACCTCCGTTGCGGCGGCTGCAGCGGGAGTCCAAAAGATTCTCGGTTCTGGGCTTCTCCCCTGCGCCCTCGAGATTGCCGATCCTTTCACCCTCGCCGCCGCCCGCAAAGCGATTCCCAACACCCCCCATTGTGACTCGATGCTGATCGTCGAATTTGACGGTCAGTCCTCGTCTGTCAAAAGCGAGCTTGCCGCAGCGACAAAAGTTCTTCGAGCCTCCTCATCCAGGATCGTCACGGCGCACGGCAATGCGGCCTGTGAGAAGATCTGGGAGATTCGCAGGGGCTTTAGCTACGCCCTGCGCGATACGGGCCTCGTGAAACTCAATGAGGACGTCACCGTGCCTCGGGGCAGAGTCGTGGATCTCTTTCGCTTAACCGCGCATCTCCAAAAGAAGCACGGCGTTCCGATCTCTAGCTTTGGTCATGCGGGCGACGGCAACATCCACGTCAACCTGATGGCTCCTGTTGGGACAAAGCCGGACGATCGTCATATGCACCGAATCCTCGACGAACTGTTCCGTGGCGTTTTACAGATGGGCGGCGTCATCAGCGGGGAGCACGGGATCGGTCTCGCCAAACAACCTTGGTGGAACCCGCCACCACCCCCGCCCTGCGCTCCCTTCACACGAAGATCAAAAGAACCCTGGATCCCCGCCACCTCCTCAACCCCGGCAAATACCTCTAGGGTCAGACCCTGGGTCTGACCCTACCTCTGTCCCCAAGTCTTGCCCCTCAGGGGACTGACCCTTTTATAAAATGACCGAATCCTTATTGGGTTTCCCCAGTTATATCCTATATGCCAAGAAAGCCTCGCCATTGTCCCCCAGGACAGGTCGTTCACGTATGCAATCGTGCTGTGAATCGATCTCAGATGTTTTTTTGCGAATTTGATTACCGCGAAGTCATTAAGGTATTAGCAGAAGCTATCCAAAAATATCCCGTTGATCTCTTCGCCTACTGCTTAATGCCCAATCATTGGCACTTATTGCTTAGAGGCAGAAAAACTCACGCAATCAGTAAGATGCTACACTGGTTCAGCACCAAGCAGTCTGTGCGGTGGCGAAAGATGACGCAAACTACAGGCGCAGGTGCTGTGTATCAAAATCGTTTCCGCTCCCACCTAGTCATAGGTGGAGATGCTTTTCTTGCCGTAGCGCGCTATATCGAAAGAAATCCTGTATCGGCAAATTTAATCAGAAGCCCATTACATTGGAAGTGGTCAAGCGCATCGCCCGAAAGTCAGATTCCCATCGACACCTGGCCAGTTCCAAAACCTAAAGGGTGGGCAAAGTATATCGAACAACAAATTGACGAGGAAACGCTTCGCCAAATCCATATCTCCAAGAGGTCGTGTGAGCCATTTGGCGATGAAGCGAAATGTAAAGGGTCAGACCCAGGGTCTGACCCCACCCCTGTCCCAAGCTTTGGGCCCTTAATAGGCAATCGTTGCGCTTAACTCGGC
>RFMG01000271.1 GCA_009927835.1 Verrucomicrobiota bacterium
ATCCACAATCCAGTGCTCCTTTTCAATATCGGCATATTCCGCCCCAATCTCGTCAAATACCTTGTGAAAGAGACCGTCGGTCATCTTCATGATGTTGTCCTTAATGAAGCAGGTCACCTTCTTCCGCCCGTAAGCGCGGGCATACTCAAACGCGTACCGGACAATCTTCTCGCAACCAGGCCGGCTGATCAGTTTTAGACACTGCATCACATCATGGGTCTGCCGATGCTCGATTCCCGAATAGGTGTCCTCCTCGTTCTCCCGAACAATGACCACATCCATCCCCGGATGTTTCGTTCGAATATAAGGCGCATAGGCAATACAGGGCCGAATGTTGGCATAAAGGCCGAAAGCCTTTCTGGTAGTCACATTGAGACTCTTGTAACCACCGCCCTGGGGAGTGGTGATCGGCGCTTTCAAGAACACTTTTGTCCTACGCAATGAGTCCCAGGCCGAGGGCTCAATCCCCGCACTGTTCCCCCGCAGATAAACCTTCTCCCCAATCTCGATCTCCTCGATGTCCAACCGGGCCCCTCCCCCCTTCAAGATGGCCAACGTGGCTTCCATAATCTCGGGTCCGATACCGTCTCCTCGGGCGACCGTGATGGCTGTGTTTCTCGACATAAGCTGTTAAGAATTGCGGGTCACTATGCGTGGGTCAACGCCAAACCCCCCGCTTGAGCCACTGACCCATGAAAAGTAACCTTGTTGGATGCGACTTCTGCCGATCTTTTGCGCTCTGACCCTGTTCGGCCCTTCCTTGCAGGCGCACGACGTTGTCCTGATCTCCGGCGGTCCGGCCCTGCGCTCCTTTGAAAAATTCAAGAAAGCCTCCCACGACAAGTACTGGGGTAACTTCATCGATTCCGCCCTGACCCGCGCCGAGGAGCTGAAAAAGGATTTAAAGCCCGACGACCAGATCGTGTGGCTCGTCTTCCGTCCCAGTTACGTAAGCCGGACTGCCGAGGATGAAACCGATTATCTGAAGCTTATCGGGGAGCGAAGCGCAAAGATCGGGCTCACTCCCCTCTTTTTCGACAACAAGTCGCAGCTTTTCACCCTTCTCCGCAGGGATGGCTCCAAGGAAAAGCCGAAGATCTGCAGGCTCGAATACTTTGGCCACTCAAACAAGAAGTGCTGGATGTTCGACTACAGCAATCGGGTGGACGGCGGAGCTCTCGAACCCCTCGTCGTCCATGTCGATGATCTGGAGAAGATCTCCGGATCAAGCTTCACTTCGGACGCCGAGTGCGTCAGCTACGGTTGCCACTCGGGTGAGGAGTTTTCCCAGCGATGGAGGATGATCGTGGGAAGACCGATGGTGGGGGCGGTCGGAAAAACCGACTACAGTGACGGCGGAATGCCCAAACTCTCCACCGGCAAGGATGGGTCATGGGTTTACTGATCTCCCTGCTTGTCTGGATCGCACTCCCATCCATCGGCTTGGCGCCCCCACTTTCGCCCCGCACCCCCTCAACCCCAGAACCCACCGAGCTGAAAATGCCTCCACCCCCGGTGCTCCGGAAACCCAAAATTCCGGGGACGACGAGGAGGTGCGCAAACCGTTGGAGGAAAAAGTTGTGCGGGCAACTCTTCCTGCTGCCCATACCCCAGCGAGGCACGGTGAAACAAACGGAGAATCTTGGATCGCCCAAAGAACCATGGTGGAGGACTACTGCGGTTGGGGTTGGATCAAAAAAGAGAAGGAGTCCTGGCGGCAGGCCCGCTGGGTCGCCTTGGAGGGCACCCCGGGGACCTGCCCCCTGCCCCACACCTTTCTTCCCCGTCCCGAGGATGACAAAAATTACCAGTATCGATTCTACGGAACCTTCGCCCCCTACCGTGCCTACGAACCCCAGGCTGACATGTGGGTGGATGTCTTCATCCTGAAGGGCTTTATGAGCCTTGGCCCGGCGAAAGAGGAGATTCGTCGCCCGCCGCCCGCCCAAGCCAGTTCCGGGGTCAACCGCTTTGCCGACCGCGCCCCAAACTTCCTGAAGCCTTGACCCTGCCCCCCTTGCCGTTCATAGTTCCAGCATGCGCGAGCAGATCATTTTCGAATGCACGGAAGCACGGGCGGAGGGAAAACCCCCATCCCGTTACTTCGGCACGAAGAACAAAAAACTTCAAAAAGACCGCATTGAGTTGAAAAAATTCAATCCTTTTCTTAAGCGCTACACTCTCCACCGCGAGAAAAAATAGCCGCCTCTACGGACCTTCGTCAGGCCTCTCCCTCGTGCCCACGGGGATCAGCACTCCATCCTCCATCCCATGGATCATTTTTTTATCGGTCGGACATAAGGTCGCCAAAGCACCCTTCAGCTCCACCTTTTCGCCCGTGACCAAGTAGTAGGGGCAGAGCCTCAATCTCCACTTGCCCTCAATCATCTCGCCCCGCTCCTCACTCCATACAGGGTGAGTCAGGGAAACAGGTTGGGCGAATTTCTGCAAAAGATGCGGTTGCTGAGGCCACTCGCCCAGCGCACGCCGCACCTCTTGAACCCAACGCTCTTTCGGATGGTCACTACCAAGAAAGACCCCTTTGGATCCCCAAGCCCGTGGGGAGAAGCCGCTGATCTTGATGACCAACTCCCTCGCTTTTTGGCTGAACGCCTCCAGTTCGTTCCACGATTGAATTCCCAGCTCAGGCAAAACACCTTCTGGCGGAAGCTCCATCGGTCGTAACGGCCAAGCCCGGGGAACGAGTGCCCTCAACTCCTTGAAGTACCCTTCCCCCAACTCCTTTCTCCACCACTCCTCCAACGGCTTCATCCAAAGGAGTGCCCACCACAACTTCTCTTCCAGATACGCCTTGAGCGGAGCCTCCCACTTCACCCCATCTCCCACCGAGGTGCGAATCCCTTCCAAACCCGTCCAATCGAACATCTCGAAAAATCGATAAGCAGTTCCTTTTTCGGGCTGATAGCTTTCCGCATTATGAACCCGGTCCTTTCCCACCAGCCACTCCCACTCGGGACGATAATCTCCCGCCTCCTCGGATATCACCACATCCCCCTGTTCCCCTAAAACCTCCTCCCCGATCGATCTCATTCCCTTGGCTCCACCCAGAATCGGATGCCCTAACTGGGTATACTGCTCCTGAAGCCAAGCTGTTAAACCCACCCCCCCCGGAACGGAGTCGATCTCGGTCAAAGCCCAACCGCTCTCGATGCGGATCAAGTCAGGCCGAATCACCCTAGGAAGGGCACCCTTTGCCTCCCGCCCAACCCGGAGCACCTCCTCCGGTTTGCCCTGATCCAGCCACTCCGCCACCCACGGGTACTCCCCGCCTGCCCCACTCGCGCGATAAAGCCTGTCGGCCACCCGCTGAAAGACCGCAAGTTTTTTGCCCAGCCCCTCCAACCAGCGCTCCTCCGCCGCATCCAAAATCAGGGGTCGATCCGACCACCTCCAACTCTTCCCCCGAAACAATCCGCCCTCCGGGATGGCTCGCTTCAGTTGCTCGATCGCTGCCCCGCCCGCCGCCCCACTCACGTTCGGTTCACCAACCGCCGGGCCAGATGGACCGCCGCAAGAAAACTGTCCGCCCGCGCTCTCCCTTTTCCCGCCAGGGCAAATGCGGTCCCGTGGTCTGGGGAACATCGAACCACCGGCAATCCCGCCGTCACATTTACCGTCTCATCAAAATCCAACAGCTTGGCAGGGATGAGACCCTGATCGTGATACAAAGCCACGACCCCATCAAACTCCCCATTCCACGCCCTTCGAAAGACCGTATCCGGACTCTCAGGACCAAAGATCCGAAAGCCGGTTTTCTTCCTCAACTCTCGGATGGCGGGCCCGACGATCCTTTTCTCCTCCTTGCCGAACTTTCCGTTCTCCCCCGCGTGGGGGTTCAAACCGCATACGGCTATCCTCGGTCGACGCAATCCCAGCTTCGTCAGGGTCTGCCCAAGATGTTTTCCTGCCCTTACAATCTGCCTGGCCCGAAGCCCCAGGATCGCTCTCCGCAATGACAAGTGGTGCTGGCCAACGCCACCCGAAGACGGGGGCCAATCATCATCATCGTGACGTCATCCGGCTTCACCCCAAACGCTTTCGCATAAAACTCGGTCTGACCCGGAAAATGAAATCCGACTTTCTCCAACCACTCCTTCGAAACAGGACCATTGACGACTGCCTGAATCTCGCCGGAGCGTAAAAGACCCACACTTTCATCCAGTGCCTTTTTGGCCATTCTCGCACCCGCGAGGGTCGGTTTGCCGGGTCGTCGTTTCCCTTCGCCGATTCGGTAAAGGGAAAAGGAGCGGCCTAACTTTCTAAAAACGTGCTCGGCCAGTTCGGGCCCTACCCCGGCAGGATCCCCCCACGTAATCCCGACGACTGGCCCCTTTTTTCTCACAAGAATCTTTCGATGTAGGCGTCCCTTTTCAGTCGATCGATCCACTCCTTCTGAACCTTCTCACTCTCCGCCGCTACCAACGTGCTTTCGATCGCCTCCCGAATACTCGTCAGGGGGGTCACAGTCGCTTTCTTCACCTCCTCCACCAAAAGAATGTAAAAAGCGTTCGCACCTTGTGCGTTCGGCAAAGCCAAAAGCCCGCTCGCTTGCCCGGGACGCAGCTGAAACGCAACCTCCGCCAGCTCACTTTTGAGCCCATCCCGCTCGACCCAGCCTCCGTTGTCCTGAAAAAGCCCACCGCCTGCCCGGTTGTAATCCGAGTATTTTTTCGCCAATTGGGAGAAGTCCACACCCGATTCCACTTGGGAAAGCACTTCCCGCGCCACCGCCTCCACTTCCGGACCGCTCTCCGGCGAAAGGTAGATCATCCTCAGTTTCACCCGGTCAGGCTGAAGAAAGTCCCGCACATGTTCCTGATAATACGCCTCGATCATATGGGGAGAAATGGTGATGAAGCGCTTCGCGTTGATCTGCCGCATCTGCTGCACGATGAAGGTCTCCCGAATATTCTTTTTCCAATCGGCCATCGTGATTCCTCGATCCTCCAGTGTCTTCACCAGGGCTTGCCGGTCACCCCCGAACTGGTCCCGAACCCTCGACCTCTCCTCCCGGTCGAAATAGTAGTCGGGAAAGTTATACCCCTTCTTCTTGTAGTCCTGAATGATCAATCGGGTCTCGATGAGGGAATCGAGCACCGTTTTCCTGCGGCTTTTGATTCTCTGTTTTCGCTCGTCGTCGGTGATCTTGCCGGCCTGCTGTTGGGCCCGCAGATCATCCTCCTCCATTTGGGTCTGTGCCAAAACATCCCGGAACGTGATCGCCTCGCTGTTGACCACCGCGGCAACACCGTTGTTGATCGTATTTTGACCCCACACCACCCCGGCCGTCCCCCAGCAGAGCAAGATCAGTCCCCATAGGTGCGGTTGCTTCATCTCAGCCATGCCTCAAGTTGTGCCAGCTTATCGGGTGCGGTACGACCGGTCAAACGAGGCAGTTTCGAACCCACCATTTCCAGCTCCAACCCCTTCCATGCCCGGATCTTCTCCCCATCCGTCTCCAATCGGGTCACCCCAGCCAGCCCGGCCGCGACGCGGACCCTGTGATATCCCAACAAAAGTTCAACCTCGATCAGCCAGGGTCCGTACCGGTCCCGCCACTGCGCCGCGATCCGCCCCAGCTCCGCAAAACTTCCAGCCTCTGAAACCACACGATAAGCCTCGATTCTTTCCCGAACCTCGGGAATGTATCCAGCGGGCAGATAAGCTCCCGCCATTCCGTTTCCCGCCTCCGCTCCCCGCAGGGTGAGAAAGTCCAAACGCAGATTCACCGTGGGAGGCGGACGCCACTCTCCTTTCCTCATTCTCGCGACTGCCGATCGCAACAGCCGGCAGTACAGCTCAAAACCGATCACCGCCACATGTCCGCTCTGCTCCGTCCCCAAAAGATTTCCCGCCCCCCGAATTTCCAGATCCCGCATCGCAATCCGGTATCCTGCCCCCAACCCCCCGTGCATCTGCAAAGCCTCCACCCTCTCCCCCGCCTCCCCCTTTCGACGCTCCCGCGGGACCAACAGGAGGGCGTACGCGCGATGCAGGGCCCGACCCACCCTCCCCCGCAGCTGGTAGAGATCGGCCAGCCCGAATCGATCCGCCCGATCCAGAATGATTGTGTTCGCGTTCGGAATATCCAACCCGCTCTCGATGATGGTCGTGCACAGCAGCACATCCGCCTTTCCCGCCACAAACTTCCCCATCGCATCCTCCAACTCCGACTCCCCCATCTGCCCGTGGGCAATCGCCACCCGAATTCCGGGAATCAGGAGTTTGAGCTTGCTGGCCAGGATCGGAAGAGCCGCCACGCGGTTGTGCAGATAGTAAACCTGACCCCCCCGCTCCACCTCGCGGCGAATCCACTCGCGGATCAACCGCTCATCATACTCCGCCACCACCGTCTCAATCGGGTGTCTTCCCGGAGGCGGGGTTTCGATCTGGCTCAGGTCCCTCGCACCCAATACCGCCAAATACAGCGTTCGCGGAATCGGCGTTGCAGAGAGGGTTAAAACATCCACCCTTCGGAACCTCTCCTTCAATCGTTCCTTCTGCTTCACCCCGAACCGCTGCTCCTCGTCAATCACCACCAATCCAAGGTGATGGAACTGCACATCGGGGGATAAAAGACGGTGCGTCCCCACCACCACGTCGACCGAGCCATCCGCCACCCCCTGGACCACCGCTCTCTGCTCCCCCACCGTCCGAAATCGACTCAACTCCTCCACCACCACCGGCCAGTCGGAGAATCGCTCCCGCAGGTTCCTCGCATGCTGCTGGGCCAGGACAGTGGTCGGCGCAAGAATCACCACCTGCTTTCCCGCCATCACCGACTTAAAGGTCGCACGAATGGCAACTTCCGTTTTTCCATACCCCACGTCCCCACAGATCAAACGATCCATCGGCCGGTTCTTTTCCATGTCCGCTTTCGTATCTGCGATCGCACGCAACTGATCCCCTGTCGGAACATACACGAATTCCGACTCAAACTTTCCCTGCCACTCATGGTCGGGAGGAAAGGCCACCCCCGGCATGGCCTCCCGCTCCGCAGCCGTCCGCAAAAGCGTCGCCGCAAAGTCCTCGACCGCCTTTTCCGCTTTTGCCCTCGCCCGCTCCCACCTTCCCCCACCCAGCGTGTCCAACATCGGTCGCTTCTTTCCCACTCCCACGTACCGGGATACCAGATACGACTCCTCGACAGGGACATAGAGCCTCGCCCCGTTCGCATACTGAAGGAGAAGACACTGGCCCGCTCCCCCGGGTTTCTCCCCCAACCCCTCATACAGCGCCACCCCGTGCTGTAAATGCACCGCATAGTCCCCCAGGCGAAGTTCTCCCGGATCAAATACGGGACGTTTCCACTTGTCCCCCGCCGAGCTTCTCCCTCGTCGGAATCCCCTCCCCGTCTCGGTTCGACCCAAAATCTCCGCGCCCGTCAATATCACCCACTTTCCTTCCGGCCACGCCACCCCACGACCCAGTCCGGAGATCACAAACTCCAGCTGGCCGATTTCCTGATCGTTCAACTCACACTCAGCCAGCCACTCCCTCAGGCGCTCAGCCTCCCCAACATTGATTCCAGACAGGATCACTCTCCAACCCCGCGACAGCCAGGCCTTGACCTCCGAACCCACCCTTCTTCTTCGCGCCTCCGCCAAGCCGGCCTCCCGCACCGGCTCGCCGGATAAGCCGTGCCGGGTGAAAGGATTTTTCAGAACCTCCCCCTCCTCCGACTCTCCACAACACAGTTTTCCCCACCCCGGACCCAGATAATCCCAAAGCTCGGACCGACACGGCAGATCCTTCACTTGACCTCGAAAAATGGTGACCTCTCCCACTTCCCCCACCCCCACCTGCTCGTGCAGATCAATTTGACGAATCGACTCGACCCGATCCCCCACCCACTCCATCCGGACGGGAACGTCCGACTGGCTGGGAAAAAGATCCACGATTCCACCGCGACGTGCCACCTCCCCCCTCTCGCTGACCGTTCCAACTTTTCGATATCCGGCTTCGATCAATTCTTGGACAAACTGGAGAGGGTCGATCTCCGCGCCCTTTGAAATTCTCTGCAATCCTTGGATCATATCCTTTGGACTTGGCTGCTTTGCCAAAAGCACCGCCTCTGTGACGATGACAAGGCGGGGCTTCGATTCCTGAACCAACCGACCTAACGCCCCCAGCCACTCCGCCTCCAAATCCGGATCCGCTCGCACCCCCTCCGACCCACGATGCGCCTCCGGAACCAGCAATGGCTCCTCCCCCCAGGCTTCCAGCTCCGATGCCATCTCCTCTTGCTCCCGCACCCCCTGCACGACCACCAACCACCCAACTCCGGATCGATACCGAGCCAGCGCAAGGGCCGACAAAACCTGTGCCTCCCCGGGCCACGCCGCGCATGAATACACCCCTCCCTCCACCGTTGCGGACACCACGCGATCCAGATTCAGTGTCCCACACAGTGTTTTCAGCTCCCTCCGCTCCCCTGGCTTCTGCAAAAGACATAGTACGGTAGCACGGAATCTTTCTTTCGGAATCCGCCACTCCCCCCCCCAACCCGAAGGAGCGATCGGTTAGCTTTGGATTCCCACCGCCGCCGCTGCCGCCGCCCGCTCCTCCTCCAACTCCCCAACCGTGGCCGCGAGCTTCTTTTTGCCAAATTCGTCCAACTTCAGTCCTTGAACAATTTTCCACTTTCCCTTGCCCGATGCCTCAATCGGGAATGAACAGATCAATCCCTTGGGAACCCCGTAACTGCCGTCCGAAGAAACCGCAACACTCGTCCAATCCCCCGGCTTGGTGCCCTCATGCAATGTCCGGACGGTATCCACAGCCGCATGGGCTGCGCTAGCCGCACTGGATAACCCACGGGCTTTCAAAACTTCCGCCCCACGCTGTTGCACCGATTTTAAGAAATCCCCTTCCAGCCAGGCCCGGTCTTGGATCACGTCTGTGGCCGCTTTCCCACCGATCCGGGCATTCGTGAAATCGGGATACATCGTGGTGGAGTGGTTCCCCCAGATCGCCAGCCGGTCCACTTTTTCAACCGCAACCCCGGCCTTCTCCGCCAATCTCGCCTTTGCCCGGTTCTCATCCAAACGCGTCATCGCAAACCAACGATCGGGCGGCAGCCCCTTCCCCGCCTGCTGGGCAATCCACGCGTTTGTGTTGCACGGATTTCCCACCACCAAAACCCGCGCCTCCTTCGACGCCACCTCCGCCAAATCCTTCCCCTGCTGGACAAAGATCTTCCCGTTCAGACCCAACAGCTCGGATCTCTCCATGCCGGGCTTTCGGGGAATGCTGCCGACACAAAGTGTCCACTCCGCCCCCTCAAACGCACGTTTCGGATCCGTCGTAGCCACAATCTCCTCCACCAGTGGACAGGCCCCGTCCCGCAACTCCATCACGACCCCCTGTAGGGCATGTTCAGCGGCAGGAACCTCCAACAGCTGAAGCCGAACCCTCTGATGGGGGCCAAACAGACCGCCCGAAGCGATGCGAAAGACCAGGGCATAACCGATCTGACCCGCCGCACCTGTGACCGCAACGCGGATGGCATCCCTCATGGTTTTCTCATCGCCTCGGAACCGCGTGGGGCTCTCTTCGTGTCCGAAGGGGCAGTGGCGTTGGTCCGATACGGCTGGAACTTGAAAATCACCTCACCGGGTCTCGCCAAACCCAGGGTGTCGCGGGACATCCGTTCCACCGTGTACGGATCATCCCTCAGCCGCCCCGCCTCATCCTGGAGTTCTGCCAACTCCTGTTTTTTTTGATCCAGCTCACGTTGCACCATCTCCGCCATGATCTTGGTGTTTTCACCGCGCTTCCACGCGGGATAAAAGAGGGCCAGCACGATCGCCACAACCAAAAGTCCCACCAACGCATAGGCCCAGGGTTGCAGAACGCGCCAATAGTGCCCCTTGGGCGGGGGTGGCCCCAATCCCCGCGGATCAAACAGTCTTGAGTTGCCCGCCATAAATCGCCTTGTCCCCAAGCTCCTCCTCGATTCTGAGAAGTCGATTATATTTCGCCAAACGATCCGACCTGGAGAACGAACCCGTCTTGATCTGCCCCGCATGGGTCGCGACCGCAAGGTCGGCAATGGTGGAATCCTCCGTTTCGCCGCTTCGGTGACTGATCACCGCCGTATACTTGGCCGATCGGGCCAGTTCGATCGCATCCAACGTCTCGCTCAGACTTCCGATCTGATTGACCTTCACCAAAATCGAATTCGCCACCTTCTCCTGAATCCCCTTTTTCAGAAACTCCACGTTGGTGACAAAGAGGTCATCCCCCACCAGCTGCGTCCTCGTCCCCATCTTCTCGGTCAGAATCTTCCAACCATCCCAATCCTCCTCCGCCGTGCCGTCCTCGATCGATACAATCGGATATTTTTTCTGAAGTTGCCCATAGAACTCCACCAGCTCCACGGCTTTCAGGCGTCGTTGATCCGATTTCTTGAAAACATACTCCTTCGTTTTCCCGTCAAAGAATTCGCTGCTGGCCACATCCAGGGCGAAGAAAACCTGTTTCCCCAGCGAATAGCCCGCTTTCTCCACGGCCTCCGCAATCACCGTCAAGGCCGCCTCCGTCGACTCCAAGCGGGGCGCAAATCCACCCTCATCCCCCACCGCTGTTCCCAGCTTTCTGTCATGAAGGATCTTTTTGAGCGCGGCAAAGATCTCCGCCCCGCACCGCAGCGCCTCGCGAAACGTGGGCAACCCTCTCGGCACAATCATGAACTCCTGAAAATCAATGGGGGCATCGGAGTGCGCCCCCCCATTGATGATGTTCGCCATCGGAACGGGCAGGACCTTCGCCTTCTCCCCTCCCAGCCACCGGTACAGGGGCATCCCGTGGGCTGTCGCCGCGGCACGCGCAGCGGCCAAAGAAACTCCCAAAATCGCGTTTGCACCCAGCGACGATTTGTTTTTTGTCCCATCCAGATCCAGCATCACCCGGTCCACGGCGCGTGTGTCGGCGGCGTCTTTGCCAACAAGCGCGGGACCAATCTTGCTCTTCACGTTGGCCACCGCCTGAAGCACCCCTTTTCCACCAAATCTTTGGGTGTCTCCGTCCCGCAATTCCAGCGCTTCGTGAATTCCTGTGCTCGCTCCGCTAGGGACCATCGCGGATCCCATGGCTCCACCCTCCAAGTGCACGTCCGCCTCCAAGGTCGGATTTCCCCGGGAATCGATCACCTCCCGGGCTGTCACAGTACGAATCCTCGTTTTCATGCCGGAAAAATCCCCAGGAGGAAAATTAGCTGCGGTACGGCCGGATCGAACGAATGACGACAGCCGTGCGCGGACCCCTCTCGCTGGGAAGTTCCGCCCTCTCCCCCACTTTTCGGCGAATCAAGGCTTGAGCCACGGCGGTTTGATAGGAGAGCACCCCCTGGTCCGGATCACTGTCCCACGCTCCCAGAATCGTAACCGTCTTTTTGTCTCCACCCTCCGCGCTCTCGTACTCCACCACCGTGCCGATCGCCACCTCGTCCCCCTTCACCCCGCTGAAATCCGTTCCTTGGGCAGCCACGATCATTGCCTCCAACTCGGCCTTGCGCCTCATCAGCACGGCCTGCATCTCCTTGGCGGCCTTGAACTCATGATTCTCTTTCAGGTCCCCATAGGAGCGGGCAACACCGATCTCCTTGCTGTTCGCGGGAATCTTTTTGGTCGTGATCTCCTCCAGCTCCGCCTTGCGTTTTTCGAGGCTTTCCCAGCTCACGATCGGGGCTTCGACAACGGTCGTGCGGTTTTCTCCCGCGACCATCGATCCGACCTGCGGGTAAAGCTTCACCAAAGCCCCGATTAGGGACCGCTTGTCCAGCTCCTCAAAAGCGGTCGACGCGAGGGCTGAGCGGGTGACGTCCCTCACCTCCTCGGGGGAGGAGGGCGCCAGAAGATCCCGGATCAGCTCCTTGTCCTCCAGAAGCAGATCCCTTAACCGGGATCCGCGGCTGGAGTCGGAGAGCTGCTCCTTTTCCAAAACATTCAGGGCGGTCAGAAAAAGGGCGGGTCCCGCCAAACGGGACAGTTCCCCCGTCCGGTTGCGGCAAAGCCAGACAATCAGATCCGGATGGGTCAGGCGCTCCCGAAGAAGACGAT
Organism: Verrucomicrobiota bacterium; assembly: GCA_009927835.1. Lineage (GTDB taxonomy): Bacteria > Verrucomicrobiota > Verrucomicrobiia > Methylacidiphilales > Verrucolacustridaceae > Verrucolacustris. The sequence continues at coordinate 12,084 of RFMG01000271.1, forward strand.
CCAACGCCCCCTCCAGCTCCGCCAGGCGGTTTGTTTTTTTGAATCGAGCCGTGATTCCATCCATCAACCGACCCGACGCCCTGGGCAAAAGGGCAAAAAACAGCTCGGTCCATCTCTCTCCCAGCTGCTGGCACGCCAACTCGGCGAAGCGGGGCATCTTACCCGCCGGCAACGCCTCAATGACAGACGCCATCCGATTCGGCTCCGTCGGCAAGATTCCTTTCAGGACGGCACCGATTTCCGGCGGAAGTCCGGCCGAGGATGCAAATTCCGACCTGGCCAAAGCCAGCTCCGCCACCTGACTGATCTGACTTTTTGGGATTTTTTGGGCTGCGGCGTCGATCAGGCGAAAGGCTTCCTCCGCCATGGCCTTCAGCTCACTTGCGGGCGCGGTTTTTTGCAGCTTCTCGAGGGCGTCCATCACCCGCTTGGCTCCGACCGCCTCCTGCAGCTCCTCCAACCCGCCCGCCTTCTTGTCGGGGGCGGCCTCCAGGTACTGGATCGGCTCCTGTCTCTTTCCCGGAATCACGAAGTGCGGATCCTTCTTCATCGCGCGCTTGGCCGCTTCCCAAAACTTTTTCCAACCCTCGGGAGGCAGCAAGTGAGGCACCATCGATTCCTCCAGGCGAACCGCCGTCGCCTCTTTGCCCAAACTTGTCACGGCCAGTTTCATGAGCTCGGAAACTTGATCCTGGGCCATGGCGCGGATGGCATCCGGTTCCCGCAAGATCCGTGCCTCAAGATGATCGTCCGGCAGGTGTCGGAGGGACTCGGCCGCATAGCCAAACTCCATCGAGTGGCCCTTTTTTGTGCGAAAATCGATCAGGTAGGCGCCGAGCGCGTCGTCTTTTTCTGTAATCTGACCCACCCCCCAACTCCGATGCCGGCAGTAGGCCTTGGGGACCAGATTTTTTAGTTTTTCCTGTATCTTGGGATCGAGATCGGAGGCTTCATCCATCTTCTCTACTTTTTCACTCTCCATCTCAGTGGGCATCCCATTGACCATACGCAATTTTCCTGCCCAAAGGCAATCGGAATCCGTAAAACCCCGGCGGAATCCGTCACGATCCGGGCTCGGTCGGCTTTGTGGCTGGCGATTCTTTCGACTCCCCCTCCTCTGGCAATACCCGGATCTGGGACAATGCACTTACCTCAATCTGGGGTTTGTTTTCGTACATGGTCACCAGCCCCGTCACCTCAACCTCTTTTCCCTCAAAGGAGGGGACGGCTTCAGGGAAGTTTTTTGCACTCAAAAAGCAGCTGAACACATGATTGGGATACCGCCCCCCGAAATTCAGGTAGGTGTGGCCGGATTTGCTTGTTTTCTGTCCCTCCACCTTTCCACGCACCGTCACCTGTTTGCCAACATGGGCTGCCACCTCCGTGGAGGTGACAACGACGGGAGCGACCGCCTCCTCGGCCAACAATCCGCCGCACGCAAGGCCCAACCCAAGGACGATAAAGCGAATCATCCTACCCTTTGAAATGGACAGGAATCTCACCCCTTTGCGCCGCATGCTCCTCGTCGGAACATCCCCGATCGGTCGGCACCCCTGCCTGCGTGCCGCTGGGCTGGACCAGTTTCTGCGCCAACAACCAGGCCTCCACCTCATCCCCGCTGACATCCGCCAGCATGTGGCCGTTGATCTCCACACAGGGGGAAAGTTCCTGACCGCTCTTTTGGATCATTTCGACCCTCTGATGAATATCGTTCCAGATATCCCGGTCTTCAAACGGCAGTTGATATTTCTCCATCACTGCTCGGACCCCCCGGCTCCATCCACAGTGAGGTTTTAGGTAGGCGATGATTTTCAATTTGGAGGATTCAGACATGACCCGATCTTACCCAACTCCACGCCCGCCGCAAGTGACCGGATTCATGCGGGATTCGGTCCATCCGATTTGACGTGAATCTCCCGCAACTGCCGGGCGGTGGCCTCCGCCGGAGCCCCGCTCATCACATCCTGGCCACGGGCATTCTTCGGAAAGGCGATCACATCCCGGATGCTTTCCTGCCCGAGGAAAAGGGCCATCAGACGGTCGAAGCCCAGCGCGATCCCGCCGTGGGGCGGAGCCCCAAACTTCAACGCCTCGATCATGTAACCGAACCGGCTCGTCACAATTTCGGGCGGGATCTTCAAAATGTCGCGAAAGATCCGGTCCTGCAACTCCCCTTGGTGGATTCGAATGCTCCCACCTCCCAGTTCGACACCGTTCAAAACCAGGTCGTAATGCTGGCCACGGACTTTGTCCGGCTCGTTGTCCAACAGCGGCAGATCCTCGGCCACGGGAGCGGTGAAGGGGTGATGGCTGGCCACTAGGGCGGGATGCTCCGGGTCTTTTCGAAGCAGGGGAAAGTCCACCACCCAGTGAAAATCCAGTTTTTTTGCCTCCTTTTTCAATTGGCCCGCCTTCTCGAGGTACTCCGCACAGCGAATCCGCACCAGCCCCAAAACCTCACAGGCGGCCGTCCACTGGTCCGCACCGAAAAGCAGCAGGTCGCCCTCCTCCACCTCCAACTTTTCCGTAAGGGCTTTTTTTTCCGCCTCATTGAAAAACTTCACAATGGGCGACTTCCACTCCCCCTTCTCCACTTTGATCCAAGCCAACCCCTTCGCGCCGTGGGCTTTGGCAAGATTCGTCAAATCCTCAATCTGTCCTGTCGTGATGCCCGCCAATCCCTTGGCATTGAAAGCCTTCACAACGCCGCCCGCCGAAACGGCCGATTGAAACACCTTGAAGGCCGAGGAGCGGAACGTTTCGGTGAAATCCGCCAGCTTCATCCCATAGCGGCGATCCGGCTTGTCGATTCCATAGGTCTCCATCGCCTCGCGGTAGGTCACCCGCGGAAAGGGAACCGGAATTTCCACCCCGCCCACCTCCCGCCAAACCCTTTGGATCAACCCCTCAATCAACCGGTAAATGTCCTCCCTGCCGATAAAGGACATTTCCAGGTCGATCTGGGTGAATTCCGGCTGCCGATCCGCACGCAAATCCTCATCCCGAAAACATCGCGCAATCTGAAAATACTTTTCCGCTCCCCCCACCATCAGCAGCTGCTTGAACTGCTGCGGGGACTGCGGCAACGCATAAAATTTCCCGGGATTGAGCCGCGAAGGGACCAGATACTCCCGCGCTCCCTCCGGCGTGCTCTTGAAAAGAATGGGCGTCTCAATTTCCCAGAAACCCTCCTCATGCAGGTAGTGCCGGATCGCCAGTGCCGCCCGATGCCTCGCCTGCAGGGCCCGGGCCATCGCCGGCCGGCGCAAATCCAGATAGCGGTAACGCAAGCGCAAATCCTCATTCACACCCTCCTCATCCAGAGGAAAAGGCGGAGTTTCACTCGCGTTCAAAATCTCCAGCTTCTGGGCCAGCACCTCCACCTCCCCCGTCGCCAACGCCGCATTTTTGGTTCCCTCGGGCCGTGGTGAAACCTCCCCCTCGATGCGGACCACAAACTCGGCCCGCAAGGTGTGGGCCGTCGCCGCGATCTCCGCTGCCAGGGAAGGGTTAAACACCACTTGGGTCAGACCCTCGCGATCCCGGAGATCGATGAAAATGACACCGCCGTGGTCCCTACGCCCCGCCACCCATCCTGCCAGGCTGACCTTTTGGCCGGCATCCTTCGCCCGTAACGCCCCGCAAGAATGGGTCCTTTTCATCCAGCCACCACCTTCGCCCACGCCCCGGGGGCAGGCTCAAGGCAAATTTTTCCATCCGTACCCCTCGTCCAACGGATTTCCGACTGCCTCCGCGTTGCCAGCTCTTTCAATCCCAGCTTGCCCTCCGCGACCTCCCGCCCCACCAACAAAGCCCATCGGGATCCCCTCGCCTCCGCCATCTCCAACTGCTTTCCCCACTTGCCCGCACCCGGATCGAAATCCGCCGAGGATCCGCTCCGCCGCAGCTCTCCCACCAGCTCCCATGCCATCTCCTGCTCCCCTTTTTCCGCCACCACGAAAATTTCCGCTCCCGCCACCTTCGCACCCTCGATTTTCTTGTCCCTCAACAGCTCGGCCAAAACCGCATCACCCATTCCAAACCCCGCCGCCGGCAAATCCTCACCCCCCAGCCGCTTCAACAAATCATCATATCGCCCTCCTCCGGCCACCGCCCGCAGCTTCCCCGCACGATCATGCACCTCAAAAACCACGCCGGTGTAGTATGCCAATCCCCGCACGACACGATAATCGGTCTCGCACCAACTCCCGTATCCCAACGCCGCCACTCCCCTTCGCACTTCCGCCACCGCCGGCGAATCCTCCATCGTTCCCTCCCAAACACTCTCCACCGCACCCGCCAGTGCCCCCAACTTCTCCCGCCTCTGCCCAGCCGTCGCCCCCTCCAGACGATCCAACGTGCGCAAAATCGCCGGCCTCTCCACCTCCCCCACACCATGCTTCTCCAAAAAAGAGTCCCACCACCTCCGGTCACTCACCTTCACCACCACATCCCCCGCACCCAAACCCAGCAGCGACAACCCCAGACATAGGGTCGCAATCAGCTCGGCCTCCGCCACCGGGGACTTCTCCCCGACGATATCGCAGTTCCACTGGTAATGCTCCCGATGACGCCCCCTCTGGGGTCTCTCATAGCGAAAGAGTCGGGGAATGCTGAACCACTTGATCGGCTTCCGGTAGTTGCGGTGCTGGCTCACCACCATCCGGGCCAAGGTCGGCGTCATCTCGGGGCGAAGTGCAACCTCCCTCTCCCCTTTGTCCTGAAAATGGTACAGCTGCGTGACAATTTCATCGCCCGATTTTTCGGTATACAACTCAAGCGATTCCAGCTCGGGTCCCTCGTACTCGGTGAATCCGGCGCAACGGGAAGCTTCCCGCCAGGCACCAAAGATCCCCCGCAAGGCGGCATGCTCGGGAGGGAAAAAGTCCCTAAACCCCGGGAGGGGTTGACCTGTCATCCAGACGCTCCAGGCCCGGAGCGGACCGTCAAGACTCCGTCGAAGGCGGCTTGTTGCCGGCGGCTGAGACGATCGCTGCCAACTTGGTGGAATTCCGTATCAACTCCGCCTTCATCTCCTTGCCCGCCTTGAACTTCACGACCGCGCGGGCTGGAATCGGCACATCCGTCTCAGGTTTGTTGGGATTGCGCCCCACTCGCGCCTTGCGGATCTTGATTTCAAACACGCCAAAGTTCCGCAACTGAACGGCATCCCCCTTTAAAAGGGACTCCTTGATGTGATCCAGGGTGAACTGGATGACCTTCAAAACGTCCTGTTGGACAAGATTGGTTTCGTTGCTGATCCGCACCACGAGGTCTCTTTTGGTCAGGTTTTCCATATCTCGCTATATGTAGGCACTTTCCACAAGGCGTCCAAGTAAAATTTTCTATGTCAAATGGTTAGACCTTTCCTTCCTCGATCTCGAGCCCTACATCCCCTTCTTTTTCCACTGCACTTTGGGTGCCACCGGATCACCCACCGCCTCGGCATAAGTACGAAAATGTGTTTTGCACAGCCTAGCCAATCCTTCTCTCCCCTTCTTTGTGTAAATTTCGATCGCTTGCCGTTTGACGCCTGCACCCGCGCCTTTCGACAACTCCACCCCGGCCTCCATGGAGAGTTTCGACAGCTGCTTCACAAACTCGGATCGGGCCAGAATGCTCGCCGCCGCCACCGCGATGTCACTCTCCGCCTTGGTCCTCTGCTCCAATTGGATTTCCACACCCTGCTTGCGCAACTCCCCCTCGACCAGACGGGGGTCCCCGAACTGGTCGGACAAAGCCCGTGGACAAGCCGGCACCTTTCCATGGAGGTTCGCGATCACTTTCCCGTGCGCCCAAGCCAGCATCCGGTTCAGATTTCCGAATTTTTTGTAGAGCTCGCCGTACCGGGCGGGTCCGATCGTGATCACGTCCATCCCGCCCCTGGCCGTCTTGCCGATCTCCTCCGCCAACTCCCCGATTTTTTTATCGCTCGTGATCGTCTTGCTGTCCCGCACCCCGATCTCCAGCAGGCGATCCGCCGTGTCCTCATCCACATAGACACCGGCCACGACCAGGGGCCCAAACAGATCCCCCTTGCCGCTTTCATCGATCCCGAAGTGCGGGGCATACATCTCGGGATTCCGCACCTTCTCGTACCCCAGCCGCGCCTCCCCTAAAATCTCCGGCTCCAGCGTGAACTCCACAAACTCCCTCGCCTCTTTCCCCGCCACCACCAATTTTCCGCTCTCATACATCTGAAGGACGCACTTCCCCTTCCGTGCTGAAAAATGACCGTACTCCAACGGTCCCAAAACAAAACCCTTGGCCAAAATGACGTCCCGCAACCGGAGGACTTGGGCCTCGCTCAACTTGTGGGTAAACATCGTGTCAGCCATGTCTTTGCACCCTAGGTCCTCCCGCCCGCTCATCGATTCTAAAATCCGCAGGACCATGCCCCTGCTTTATCGCTGGTACCAACAGCACCAACGTCCCCTTCCGTGGCGCACCTCCCCCACCCCCTATCACATCGCCGTCTCGGAATTCATGTGCCAACAAACCCGAATCACCACCGTCCTGCCCTACTACAAGCGCTGGTTGCGGCGTTTTCCTAGCTGGTCAGCCCTCGCCCGGGCCCCCCAGTCGGTCGTCCTGCGTCTATGGGAGGGACTCGGCTACTACCGCCGTGCCCGCTCTCTTCACGCCCTCGCCAAGTCCGTTCTTCAGCTTCCCCACCGCCGTCTCCCCTCCGACCCCCAAAAACTTCTTCAGCTTCCGGGAATCGGCCACTACACGGCAGGGGCGATTGCCAGCATCGCATTCAACGTCCCCACACCTGCCTTCGACGGAAACGTGGCCCGCGTTTTGGGTCGGCTCCTCGCCCGCGGAGGATGCACCCCCTCCCTTTTCGAACTTCGTGCCGTCGCCGCCGCCCTCGTCCCAAGAAAAAATCCCGGCACTCACAATCAGGCCCTGATGGAACTCGGCGCCCTCCTCTGCCTTCCGAAAAATCCTCTTTGTCCCTCGTGCCCCCTTCGCTCCGCATGCCCCTCCCGTCTTCGCCTTCCCCAGCGAGCCAACCCGCGACCACCCCCAACACCTCTGCGCGAGCATATTCTCGTCATCCGAAAAAAACAATCGATCTGGCTCACCCGTCAACACCCCTCCAATCGATGGAGAGGTCTCCACCTCCTTCCCACCACCCCGCAACCGCACCCGGAGGCCCGGCACATCGGAAGGATCACGTATCCCTTCACTCGTTACAAAATCACCGCCTCCATCGACCTTCTTTCGCGCCCCCCTTCGGGATGGAGGGGAAAGTGGCACACCCCATCCCAACTTTCCCAAGCGACCCTTCCCGCCCCACACCGAAAAGCCCTCGCTCTTCTAAACCAGCTGGGGAATCTCCAAAACCATCACGAAGGGGGATCCCTCCCCTCCCGCCACCAACACGTGCTGGCCTGCCGGTAACTCCACCTGGGTCACACCACTTCCGGCACCAATCGAGACCCCGCTCACCTCATTGCCATGGGTGCTGTGCTCATCTTTTAACACCACCACCCCGCCCTCAGCCTCCAAAACAAACTGCAAAGGGGACAGCCGTTGCGGCGGGTTTTCCTCCACCAACACAATCTCCGTTCCGTGCAAGCCCGTCGGCCCCGGACTTCTCCCAAACGCCAACGGCAAAACATGGGTGCTCTCCTCGGGCGACCAGCTCACCTCCTCCCCGCGCCTCCATCCCATCCTGACCCTGACATGAACTCCCCCCGGTTGAGCCGATCCCGCACCCCCGGAAGCCACTTTCTGCGACGGTTGCTCCGCCTGGGCCGCGTGCAGGGCGGCCTGGGCATTTTCAAGGGCGATCCCAAACTCCTTTTGCCCCTGCTCCATCTTCTCCATCGATTTCCTCAACCTCTGGGCCAAAACCCGCGAAACGACACTGCCCGGATGGTCCTGACCGTCCGACCTCTTGTCCACCAGATCCTGAAGCGTCATCCCGTACAACCAGCACTTTCCTTTCGCCGTCGCGGTCGCGCTTCTCGACAGCCCCTGCAGGACGCCCATCTCTCCCACCACCTCCCCCGGCCCCGCTTTCGCCAGCTCGCTCGTCACCCCGTTTGCCTCACGCGTGATCACCACCTGACCACTCCGAATAATGTAAAATTTATCGCTCGGCTCCCCCTGGCGAAAAATAATCTGCCCGTCCCCAAAGCCCAGCGTCGCTTTTCGGATCTCCGCGTTCACCACCTCCGTTCTGACATAGGACCATAAAAATCTTCCGATCAACCCCACCGATCCGCCGGTAACCACCGCAATGCAGTTCGTCACAAAGTCCCCGGACCAGTCGGTCGTGCGACCAAAGATCGGCTGAATCAGTTCCAGCGCGGCGCTCATCCCAGCAACCATGACCAACCCGAATGGCCAAAGCATCGGCCTCAACCCCATGATCATCAGCCCACCCAACAGGGTGTACCCGACAAAATGGACGATCTTGTCCGGTTCCACCGCTTTCCCCTTCTGCGCCATCAAACTCCCGATCACGGCACAGATCATCCCCGCCAACGCGATCACGATCAGAACATTCCTCGTGTGCGGGGGGATATCCAGCGTAGGGCTGTTCCCCGAACGCCTCGGAGGCCCGCCCGCACTCCTCGGCGCTGCAACCGGACTGGCCGCCCTTGTTACTGGACCCTTTTTTTCCACTGCTTCAGCTCTTTCTGCACGCCGCTCAAACTCGGGGCTCCCACAACCGAACTTCTGGCGTGCAACGCCCTTTTCAACCTCGTGACGGGAGATCCAGCCAACACCTCTTCCACCACCCGACCCATCCCGGAGGCCAAACTCTCCCACACCTGCCGGCTCAATCGGTCAATCCGCGTTCCCGCCCCCTCCGCATGCCTCACCGCAGCCCCGACCACCTGGTGCGCTTTCCGAAAAGGAAGCCCCGCCCTCACCAACGCATCCGCCACATCCGTTGCCAACAGTTCGGGGGACGAAACCGCATACAGACATGCCCCCGCATCCACCTCAAGGGAGGCCACCGCCCGCGCCATCACCTCCAAGGAGCTCCGGATCGTGTCCGCCGCGTCAAACACACACTCTTTGTCCTCCTGCAAATCCCGGTTGTAGGTCAAGGGCAGTCCCTTCAGGACCGTCAGGAGAGAGACCAGATGTCCGATTAACCTTCCGCTCTTTCCCCTCACCAGCTCGGCCATGTCGGGATTCCGCTTCTGGGGCATCAGGCTCGATCCCGTGGTGAAGCCTTCCCCGAACTTCACAAAGGCGAACTCGGCCGAGGAGAATAAAATCAAGTCCTCCGCCAACCGAGAAAGATGGACGCCGGTCAGGGCCACCGCACCCAGATACTCGACCAAAAAATCCCGGTCGGAGACCGCATCCATCGAGTTCCTGGAAAGCTGCCCGAACTTGAGCAGCTTCCGGGGGATCTCCCGATTCAACCTCAACGTGCTTCCCGCCAAAGCCCCGGATCCCAACGGCATCACATCCGCCCTCTTGGCAGCATCCACCAACCTTCCATGATCCCGTTCCAGCATCTCCACATAGGCAAGAAAGTGGTGCGCCAAGGTGACAGGCTGACCCCGCTGCAGATGGGTATATCCGGGCAAGATCACCTCCTGATGCTTTTCCCCCAACTGAAGAAGCGCTTTCTGAAGATTTCGGATCGCCTCCAAATCGCCGGCAATCTGCTCCCGAATCCACAATCGCAGGTCGGTCGCCACCTGATCGTTTCGGCTTCGTCCCGTGTGAAGTTTGGCCCCGGCGGGAACTTTCTCCGTCAGTGCAGCCTCCAGATTCATATGCACGTCCTCCAGCGAATCCTTCCATCGGAACTTTCCCGCGGCAATTTCCCGCTCCATCCGATCCAGCCCCCGCACGATCGCCGAGACTTCGCTCCGCGTCAGCACCCCCACCCGGCCCAGCATCGTGGCATGAGCCCGACTTCCCTCCAGATCATGTTTCGCCAACCTCTGGTCAAAGTGAACCGACCGGCTGAACTTTGCCGCCGTCGGATCCGCTTTTCCGGCGAACCTTCCCTTGCCCGCCGCCCTCATGTCTGAATTTCCAATTTCCGCTGATCGTGGGCCGACAAGACCCGCCAACCTCCGGGAACCAGATGGCCGAGCTCCAAACCGCCGATTCGTGTTCGTTTCAACCTCTCCACGGTAAAACCAAGACAGCGGAACATCAATCGGATCTGTCTCTTCATTCCCTGCCTCAAAACCATCCGAACCTCTTTGCCCCCCAAAAGCTGAATCCTCTCCGCCCGCGCCATCCCCTCCTCCAGTCGGACTCCTTTCTCCAACTGCCGCAAGGCCGCGGCATCTGGTGCCCGGTCCAACTTCACCCGATACTCCTTTTCCACCTTGTTTTTGGGATGGGCCAATTGTTGCGCCAGATCCCCCTGATTGGTGAGAATCAGCAACCCCTCACTGTCCGCATCCAAACGTCCCACGGTAAAAAGACGCCCAAAAGCCCGGGGCATCAGATCGGTGATGATCGGCCTCTTGTCTTGGGCCGCCGCGGTGCAAACCACTCCCCTTGGCTTATGCAGTGCGATGACCACCGCTTGCGAGGCCTTGACGGGTCGGCCATCCACCGTGACGTGGGCTCCCGCGGGAACGCGTTCGGCAGGGCTCTCCGCCTGTCGTTTATTGATACGGACTCGCCGTGCGGTGATCAGCTCCTCACAACCCCTCCGCGAGCCCAATCCGGCCGCGGCCAAATAGCGGTTCAGCCGCATCCCCTCCCCGCTGGGGGCGGGATCGGCAGGCATCACTCGGGCTTGGTTTTGGGAAGGCCGGTCGATTTCATTCCAGCCTTCCACTGACCACGCTTTTTCAACAAGGTAACCCGCTCAAAACGCTTCAATACATTGCGCTTCGCCGCCGTGGAACCACCCGAACGTAAACTGCGATGTAAGGACATACGAAAGTTATATTCAGAAAACCCACGGCGAGCAATCCCGATGACCAACTGCCTTGAGGAAAAAGAGGGCATTCCCAATCGGCCCCTGATCGTGGTTTCCATGGCAAGATCGCACAAGTGGATTGTCTTGAACAAATAGCTCAGCGGGAGAGCAATGATTTCGTAAAAACCGTGGGTGAAGGGTCCAATCCCCGTCTCAGGCTCGGCTTAAGGCTTTGAGTAATCCTCCCATTCGACGCCCGGAAGACCGGTGAACGCCGGGCGGTCTCGGGAAAGAACCATCTCTCCCTGGGTTCTGGCCAAAGCGGCAACCCAAAGGTCGTTTTCACCCCGGGCGGATCCCTTTTGCACGCTCCAGCGTTGCAAACGCGACCAGTTCCATCGAACCGCCTCATCCGCCTCCAGAATCGTGTAGGTCTCCAATACCTCCTCGGCCTCACGCCGCCGCTCATCCGAAAAGCCAGCCAGAAATTCTCCGGCCGTCACCCAGGCTATTTTCAGCCTTTCCGCTGCATTCTTTTTTGCCCAAAGGGAGGCGGGTCCAGCCCGACCTTTTCTTTGTTCCCTTTCCAGATCAATCAGAAATGTCGTATCCGCAATCAATCGTGCCTACTCCCTCCAGTGATCTTTGGAGCGTCTCTTTTTTCGCCGCAAATCCTCCACCCGATCAAGCTCCTGCAGGCTGGGTCCACGCCCGATCCTCGCCCTCTCCTCTGCCCTGCGCAAAATTTCCCCAGCCGTGGCCCCCGATTCCCGCGGCCCCAGACGACGGATGACCTGGGAAAAAGATTCCATCGGTCCTGACTTGAAAGACCTCAACCGCTCGTAGGCATCCAACTCAATGGTGATGGTTTTTACGGCCATACACTTATCGTGTATGAGTAATCCTTGGCGTCAATACGTGGCATGAACAACCACGACTACTGGAGGTTCGAAGGACAACCTTCCTTCGTTTTCTATTCAGGCAAAGCCCTCCGAAGCGCTGCCCGAACTCATTCGCTTGGGCGAAGCCCTCCAAAGCGCC
>RFMG01000021.1 GCA_009927835.1 Verrucomicrobiota bacterium
GCACCAACCGGTCATGGTTTCCCCGAGGGGGCGTGTGCCCATCGCTTGTGCCACCTGCTCCGCATAGTGATCGATCAATCGGCTGAGACTTTCGCCTCGACCTACCAGCAGCGGGGAGATTTCCAGAACGGCACCGGGAGCCAAGGCGATGTCTTCCCGGAGGCAGAAAGGGGTGAGATGCGTCTGCCCGGGGGAAGCCTTCACCTGAAAGCGGTGGAAGGCCTGATCCAGTTTTTCAAATCCGGCGACCATCGACCGTGTCCCGGCGGCATCTGTCAGGCCCACGCACGAGTCGGAGAGAAACGATCCGGCCAATTGAAAAATCCCAGTGATTCCGGTCATGGTTTCACTTTGGGAAAAAATTCTGTTGGCCGGGCCCGCCTCCAGCTTCCCGGCTAGGATGCGTACCTGTCGCAAAGGCAGGGCACGGGTGGTCCGGTTGAGTACGGTGGTGGTCACACGAAGCCAGTCTCCGACCTGCCCAAATCGATGGTTCACCGACAGACCATCTCCAAATTCCAGAATCAGGTTTGTTCCTTGGAGGCTTTTTTTGGCAGGGCATAAAACCAAGCCGTCGGACAACTCGATCTCCGTGGCGGCATTTCCCCACAGGGCTGCAGGGCCATGGTCCAGTTGGACTTCCTCGTTTGGTATCGAAATTCGCCAAGGACCGAGGCAGATCTCCCGCACAGGTTTGTCCGACTCGGCCATCTTTCAACCTCCCGAAGGATTGGAAAACCGGCAGCCGACACGAACTTTCATAAGTGCCCCAACGATAGTTACCTTTTGCGGAAAACGGAATCAGCTTTTCACCATCGGCCTGAGAGCATGCCAGAGGTCTTCTCCGTTCCTCCACGATTGGGGAATTTTGGTAAAGATTCCAAACCCGGAAGGTTTGAGTTTGCTCAGGTGGAAGATTACTTTTGGGAATGGATTGGCATGATTGGACGGATCATTGTCGGCAAGGAGGTCGGCCAAAAACGCGGGCGTTCTCGCTTCTCGAGGTGATTTTGGCCATGGTGGTGATCGGCCTGTTGGCCGTCCTGGTGGTCCCGGCGGTCAGGACGGCCCAGGATCGGTCCGGGCGCGGGGCGGACGTTTCGAATCTCCGGCAGATCGGAGTCGCGCTGCTCGCCTTTGCGGGGGAGAACCAGAACCATTTTCCCATCGCGGCCGGACGGATCGGGTGGGGAGAGACCAGCCCGGTGACCGGGCTGGGCCCGTGGACGGAGCAGATCCTTCCCTACCTCGGCGGGAACACGAACGTGCTGCGGTCGCGGACGGCGCCCTCCGCCGATCCGCCGGGCACTTTTTCGCCCGGTTATTTTCTCGGAACCCGGCCAGCGATGGCGGCCGGACATGGATTCGGCGCCGTGAATCTGTTGCGGATGGAGGCTCCGTCCCAGACGGTCCTCGCGGGGGTGATCGGTTCGGCACAGATGTTCCGGCCGGGCGATTGGGACAAAGACGACTACACCCAAAGCCCC
>RFMG01000142.1 GCA_009927835.1 Verrucomicrobiota bacterium
GAAACAATCTGGCGCTCGCGTATTTCCAGCTTGGCGACAAGGAAAGGGCGTTGGCCTACGGGCTTTCGGCTTATCTCATTTCACCAGAGACAGCCTCGGTGGCATGGAACACGAGGATCTTTGCGCAAGGGGCGGATCAGCTGGATCGGGCCGTGCTCGCATTGTGGGACGACCAGGGTGCGTCGTGGCTGACGAGGCGCCTCGGAGTTTTTGGATGGCAGGGAATTTTGGTTTTGGGATCTGCCGCCTGTGCCTTGGCGGTGGGCCTGGGGTTGGCTTCGGGATATTTTGAAAAAAGGCGCACCATGCTTTTCCGGCTGGGAGCTGGAACCCTTGTGGTCGGCCTTCTGGGCATCGGCACGGGAGGCGCAGCTCTCGGGATTTACGGAAAGCTAGCCGATCGGAGTGCGGTGATGATTGTGGATGTGGTGCCGCTTCGCTCCGTGCCCACGGAGGTGGAGCCCCAGGCGGAAAAGGCCTATCCTCCCGGTTCGGTGGCCCATCTGGAGAAAAGCTTCCTGGGTTGGAGCAAGATCCGGATGCCGAACCAGGATGCCGGCTGGATCCGGACGGAGCATCTGGTCCCGTTGTATTAAGGTCGGCGGAGCTGGATACGATGGGTCGATGGGTTCGGGGCTTCCTCCTCAGGCTGGGGAAGCTGCGAACCGGTGGATGGGGAGGGAAAGAGCTGTTGCATCAACGAGGGGTTTTTACGGCCCGGAAGCACTTGGACGACGAGGTTGGTGGTTTGGGCTGCTGGAACGGAGGAAGATTCCCAGAGGCGCCGGTAGGCGAACTTTAGATTGAATCGACCTTCCCTGGGAAAAACAACGCGCAGGGTTTGTTCCCCCGGGGCCCCCGGAACGGAGGGAGAGGCGTAGGATTCATTCAGAAGACGCGCGGTTTGGATGGGAGGGTCCAAGACCCACCGGTATCCGGTGGAGAAGTTGGCGGGCAAAACGACCTCCAGGGGCTGGGCAACAACGGTTTTTTTATCGATGTCGGGGCGAAACAAACCGCACCCGGCAAAAAGAAAGAAGGTTCCAAGAAGGACGAGAGGAAGATCCCTAGGACTTTTCTCGAAGGGGGGCAAGGTCCGCATCCTCCTTGGCAACGTTCGCCCAGGACTGATCCAGGCGAATGGCCGCCTGCAGATAGGAGCGGGCTTTATCGAGATCACGCAACTGGCAGTGGTAACAGCCCAGCTGGAATTTGATGTGGGGATTGTCGGGAAATTTCCGTTCCGCCTCCAAAAGGATGGAACGCCCCTTCTGAAGGGAGTCTTGGTGACGGACCGCATCCGCCAGGGAGACCCACACTTCGGGTTCCTCGGGGCGCAGGCGGCGGAGTTGCTCCGCCGTTTTCTTCAGCTCCACAAAGCGACCGGCGGCGCGGAGGATCCGGGTGCGGAGAAAATCCAAGGTCAGGCTGTGATCGCCCTTCCGGCGGGCTAGGGCGATGCGGTGAAGGGCCTCATCGTACATTCCCAAACCGCAGTACCCTTCCAGCTCTTCCTGAAGTTTTGAGGCGCTGTCCATGGGTTGAGTTGAAACTTTGCAGGCTTTCGGGGAAGCACAAGTGCGGGGGCGATTTTGTTCCCATCGGGCATGGAGTTGCTTGGGAGCAGTTTTGGGGAACCATGAGAAGATCATCCGGGGCTGTTCCGCGGGCGGGATCGGTCCATATTTGGGGATGATGATTCTGGGAATCGATATCGGCGGCACGGGGGTGAAGGGCGGGCTGGTCCAGCTGCCCCACGGGGTGCTGAAGGGGGATCCTGTGCATGTGCCGACTCCTCATCCGGCCTCCCCCGCGGCGCTGACACGGGCGGTGAAGAAGCTGGTGGTGCACTTTCAGTGGAAGGGGGTGGTGGGTGCGGGATTTCCCGGACCGATCCGGGCGGGAATCGTCGAAACGGCGGTGAATCTTTCCCCGCAATGGGTGGGAAAAAACCCCGCCAAGATTTTTCAGAAGGCGACCGGGCAAAGGTTTGTCGTGATCAATGATGCGGATGCGGCAGGGTTGGCGGAAGTTCATCACGGGGCGGGAAAAAAGGAGAAAGGAGTGATCGTCATGATCACCCTGGGAACGGGAATCGGGAGCGCCCTTTTTCATCGGGGGGAGCTGATTCCCAATACGGAGCTGGGGCACCTGACGATTCGCGGAAAAGATGCGGAGAAACTGGCCAGCGCCAAAGCCAGGGAGGAGAACGACTGGAGCTGGAAAAAGTGGTCCCGCAAGGTGCGGGAGTACCTTCACCAGGTGGACCGATTGATCAATCCTGATCTGATCATTGTGGGAGGAGGGGTGAGCAAGAGGGCGGAGAAGTGGCTCCCCCGTGCATCGCAGGGTGTCCGGGCGCAGGTTGTTCCCGCAAAATTGCACAATGAGGCGGGGATTGTGGGCGCGGCCATGGCTGCGGGGAAAACAGGGAGAGGCGACTCTTCCTACCCAGCCTGATTCGATTCAACATATTGGTTCACTCCCCTGAGGCAGCGGATTTTTTTTGTCCGAAGGGTTTCCGCGAGCCGGGCTTGGCTTTTGGGCAGGTGATCACGGCCAAGGATCGGGTGGTGGAGGTGGTAAAGGATCGCCCGACCATAGACAAACTTGCGGGGTCGACCCAAGTGATACAGGCGGGAGCCGATGTCGGAGTCTTCTCCAAGGCCCCACCCCTCGTACTCCTCGTCCCAGCCGTTGACGGCCAGGAGGTCGTCCCGCCACATCGCCATGTTGCATCCGATGATTCCGCGTTGGGCTGTGTCACATCTGATGACGGGAAATGGGAGTCGAAACGCTTTGGCGGCACCGGTGAGTTGACCAGAGAGCAGGAGACGAAAAGTTGGAATGGATTCGCCAACTTTGAGTGAGGCAGAGGCTGCGGCATCCAGATAAGAGCGCCGGCCTTGAACCCAGAAGCCCGGCTGGGCCAGGGAGGCATGATCCTCGACAAATCTGGGGTGTGGGATGCAGTCTGCATCGGTCAGCACGAGATACCTTCCCTTTGCGGCGGCGAGAGAGCGGTTGAGGATGATGTTTTTTCTAAAGCCCTTGTCCTCGTGCCAGAGGTGATGGACTGGACAGGGGAGGGATGGGGTGAGGCGGGCGATCAGATCGCGGGTGGGGGAGGCGGAGCCATCATCGGCGATGATGATTTCCATTGGCTGAGCGGACTGTCGCCGGAATCCATCCAGACAGAGCTCCAGCGGTCGGACGTGGTTGTAGGTGCTGATGACGAGGGAGATTTGATTCGACGGGATCATTGGGAAAGTTCCTGCACTTTCGATTCGAGGATTTTGAGGTGAGCTTCGGGGTCGAGGGGTTTTCCCGTGGCCCGCTGGACAAGTTCGGCGGCGGTGTAGCGGCGACCGTGGGAGTGGATCTTCTCCCGAAGCCATCCCAGCAGGGGGTGATAGTCTCGGTTTTCTATGGAGGAGGGTAGGGTAGGGAGATCCCGATTCGCGGCCTGCCAAAGCTGGGAGGAGGTCAGGTTGCCGAGGGTGTAGGTGGGGAAGTAGCCAAAGCCGCCTAGGGACCAGTGGATGTCTTGGAGGCAACCGCGCGAATCGTCGGGAACTTTGAGTCCGAGAAGCTTTTCGAAGAGCTCGTTCCAAGCGGCGGGAAGGTCATGAACAGAGAGGTCGCCTTTGAGAAGTTGGGTTTCCAGTTCGAAGCGGAGGAGGATGTGGAGATCGTAGGTGACTTCATCGGCTTCCACGCGGATGAAGGATCGTTCCACGGCGTTGGAAGCGCGCCAGCAATCCTCGGGGTTGTGGCCTGTTAGATCGGTGAAGGCTTGCGAAAAGTCTGGCCACCAGGATTTCCAGAAGGACGAGGAGCGGCCGATGCGGTTTTCCCAGAGACGGGATTGCGATTCGTGGATGCCGAGGGAGGCGGCTTGGCCCAGGGGTGTGCCGAGTTGGGATTCGGGTAAACCTTGATCGTAGAGACCGTGGCCGGCCTCGTGAAGGACCCCGTAGAGGGAGACCATGAAGTCGT
>RFMG01000175.1 GCA_009927835.1 Verrucomicrobiota bacterium
ATCCAAGCCAACTACTGCCGAAGCGCATTCCAATTTGGATTCAACGGGCAAGTGGGAGCTAACTATACCGTCACTCCAGGAGTTGATTTCTACGGTGTCTTCAAGCTTCTCGGAGCATTTACACCCCGAATCGGAAACTACGACTTCGAAAACAGCTACAACTTCGCCCTCGAGGTCGGCATCCAGTCCCGCTTCTAGTTCTCCTCCTCCCTCAAATCCCCTGCCCGCAACCCGTGGCAGATTCCCCTCTTTGTCTTTTCAATAAAATCACAAAACTCTTTCACCTCCTTCACCTTGTTATCCTTCCCGCTACGGATCGCCTCCAGCGCCTGAACCCGGTTCTTCCCCCCGAAGAAAAACTCCTCGTAGACCCGCTCCAACGCTTTTCTCCCCTCCAATCCCACGCCCGATCTTCGAATTCCCACCAGATTTAGCCCACACACCGCATTCGTCGCCACCGCCATGCAGTAGGGCGGCAGATCCATTCCGATCCGTGTCTGACCCCGCACCATCGCCAACTTTCCAACCCTCACAAACTGATGCACCACCACCGCACCACCCAGAAAAGCCTTCTCCTCCACCTCCACATACCCTGCCAACATCACCCCGTTCACCAGAACCACCCCGTCCGCCAACCGACAGTTGTGCGCCACATGGGCCCCCACCATCAAAAAACACCCGTTTCCAATCACGGTGTCCGTTCCCTCCTTCGTCCCGCGATGAACGGTCACATACTCCCGAAACACATTCCCATCACCGACGATCACCCCCGACTTCGCCCCCTGGAAGGCCATGTCTTGGGGTTCCCCCCCAATCACCGCACCCACCCCAATCCGATTCTTTTTCCCCATGACGACCCGACCCTCCAAAACCGCCCTCGCTGCCACGGTGCACCCCTCCCCCAACTCCACCTCTGACCCCAGAATCGCCCCCGGTCCCACGACACACCCCTTCCCCAACTTGGCCCCTTTTTCCACGATCGCCGTCGGATGAATTTCACTCACAGATATCCTGCCTCCTTGAAACTATAGTACCCGGGTCTGCCCTCCCGCGCGACGCCGATAATGACGTGGTCCTGCAAAACCACCCCGACCGTTTTTGCTCCATCCCTTACTCTTCTCGTAAAATCAAGATCCGCAGGACTTGGCGCAGGGTCTCCCGAAGGATGGTTATGCACCACAACCAAGGCGTAGACGGCCTCCGAACCCAGTGCCTCCCGCAAAATATCCTGCGGCTGCACCGCGGTTTCGTTCACCGAACCCCGGCTCACCTGGGCCCGCCGCAAAAGCCGCAGCTTCGTGTTTAATAAAAGCACCCACACCTCCTCCCGATCTTTTCCCCTCAACTCAGGCCCCATCACCTCCTCAATACGGGCGGGAGTATCCAGCAACCCACCCGACACCTCCGCCACCCCCACCCGCCTCCCCAACTCAATCGCCGCCGCCACCTGGCACGCCTTGGCGGTTCCCAACCCCTTGAAATCTTTTTGCAAGGATTTCGGAGTGATCCGCGCCAATCCCCCCAACCCCTCCCTCGACCGCAGAATTTCCGCCGCCAGCTCTACCGCAGACTTACCCGGCAACCCCGTCCGCAAGAGGATCGCCAACAATTCCGCCGCCCCCAAGGCCTCCGGGCCTCGGCTCATCAACCGCTCCCTCGGTCTCTCTTCCGAGGGTAATTCCCGGATTTTTGCCATTCTCAGGCAGAATAAAGGGCGCAACCTTCCCCCTCAAGAAGGGAGGAATGTGGGCCACCAGCACCACCTCGTTGCCCTCATACCTCTTTTCCAGGATTCTCCCCGCTCGGCTCAACAGAGCCAAAAGGGCTCCCTCACTTTGAGGAACGCGAATCCGAACCCGGATGCTCCATGCCGTCAACATCGACGCCAGTTCCGACAACATGTTCGGGATCCCCTCTCCCGTCTTGGCGGAGATGACCACCCCGTGCGGCGCCGTCCTTGCCTCCCACTCGAGCGTTGTCCAGTTCTCCAGCCGATCCGCCTTATTCCAAACCGTCAAAGTATGCTTGTCCCCCGCCCCAATCCTCTGCAGCACCTCATCCACTGCTTTTCTCTGCTCCTCGCGCTGGGGATGACTCGCATCCACCACATGAATCAAAACGTCCGCAAATGCCACCTCCTCCAGGGTCGACTGAAAGGATTCCACAAGATGAGTCGGAAGTTTTTTTAAAAATCCCACCGTGTCCCCCAACAGCACCCTCACCCCGTTCGGCATGCGAAACTGACGAATCGTCGGATCCAAAGTGGCAAAAAGCCGATCCTCCGCCACCACCTCCGAGTGGGTCAACCGGTTCATCAAGGTCGACTTCCCCGCGTTCGTATAGCCCACCAAGGCAGCCACGGGCCAATGTTGCCGCATCCGACCCTCCCTCTGAATCATCCGATGCTTTCTCACCTCCGCCAAATCCCGCTCCAAGCGGGTGATCCTCTCCTGCACTCTTCGCCGATCCACCTCCAACTGGGTTTCTCCAGGACCCCGCATCCCGATCCCTCCCGACTGCCTCGACAAGTGGGTCCACATTCCCGTCAATCTCGGTAAAAGATAAACCAGCTGGGCCAACTCGATCTGCAGCTTCCCCTCCTTCGATTTTGCCCGTTGCGCAAAGATATCCAAAATCAACTGCGTGCGATCCAAAACCTTGCAGGAAAAGATCCCCTCCAGGTTCCTGGCCTGTGCCGGACTCAGCTCATCATCGAAGATGATGGTATCTGCTTTTTTTGCCTTTGCAGCCACGGCAAGCTCCGCAGCCTTTCCGCTGCCGATATAGGTCGGTGCAACGGGATGATCCAGTTTTTGGCTCGCACGATCCGCCACCTCCCCCCCCGCGCTTTGAACCAGCAGAGCCAACTCGTCCAAAGACTCCCCCACCTCGTACCGTCCGGATTTTTGGGTCTCCAAACCCACCAAAAAGGCCCGCTCCATCGCCTTGTCCCGACCCGTTGTCACCATCATTTTGGAATAGCCCCCAACTCCAGCGCTCGCACCAGCATCTCCACCCCAGCTTTTGGTAGGGGCTCTCGGGGATCGATCTCGATACTTCGGACGTTAGGAATTCCACGGAACCAGGTCAATTGACGCTTCGCATACGCCCGCGTCGCTGACACAATTTTGTCACACGCCTCGTCCCGTCCGATTTCGCCTCGAACCAGCTTTGCCACCTCCCCGTAACCGATCGCACGCGATCCACCGCACCGCTCCCAACCCGGCCGTTCCATCAACCCCTTCACCTCCTCAATCCAACCCTCCGCCAACATTCCCTCCACACGCCTTCGAATCACCCCTCCCAGGAGTTCCATGGGTGGAACAAGACACCATGTTTCCACCCTGGCCATCGGACCCGGTTCCGTCTCCTTTTTTTGCCACTCGGACATTTTTCTTCCGGTTTGCTCCCAAACAGCCAAAGCTCGCACCACTCTCCTTCGGTTTTGCAAGTCGGCGTTTTCAGCCCACCCAGGATCGATCTTTCGAACAGTTTCAGCCAACTCTTCCGTTGTCTTTTTCTCCAGATTCTCTGCAGTGGCACGATCGGTTCCCGGGGCTTTCGATAAGCCCTGGGTCATCACCCGGTGATACAACCCAGTCCCGCCCACCCAAATCGAATTCACCTTGCGTCTCTTAAGGTCGTGAAGAACCCGCTGCGCCTCTCTTGCATAGTCCGCCGACGAGAAATCCTCCTTTGCCTCCACAAGATCGATCAGATGGTGGCGAACCCTTGCCTGCTCCTCTTGGTTCGGCTTTCCCGTTCCGATATCCAAACCCCGATAGATCTGAAACGCATCCAAGGAGGCGATTTCAGCTCCGCCCTGTTCGGCCAGCGTCATTGCCAACCGCGACTTCCCCGCCGCCGTGGGACCAAGAAGAAAAATCGGCATGCTTAGTAGGTCATCACGCGCAACCCGGGAACTTGCCTCAACTCCTCGAGATTGCGTGTCAAAAGGGGGATTCCGTGTGCTAGGGCGGTTGCGGCAATCCAAAGGTCATTTGTTCCAATCAGCTTTCCTCGGGATCGAAGAAGCCGCACCAATTTTCCATAACTCAGGGCAACGGAACGATCCACAGGGAGAAGAACGAATCGTTGAAGCAGGTAGTCCAACACCGGGTGATCGGGCTGAGGCAAACCCTCAGCCAACTCCCCCAAACAAATCGCACAGACCCCGCAATCCTCCTCGTTTTCTGTCAACCATCGGGAAGCAGGCCCGACCCCAGTCCCCGCCATTTCCCGCTGAAGGTCGATCAAAAATGTCGTGTCCAAACTGATCAATTCGAAACCTCGGGAACCAGATCCTCTTTCTGTGCCCGCTCCCACACCTCAAACGAATCCCCGGCCAATGGATCCCTCTGCAGCAAGGATTTCAGCCCTCCCAAAAATACATCCAAAGGAACTTTCTCATTCGGGAGAGGGACCGACCTCAACAACTCGGAAAAGGACTGCCCACGGGCCTGCTTCGCCCTCTTCAACCTCCGATACACGTCCAATTCGATCGATATGGTCTTGGAACTCATCTATACACAGACTATGCACAGATTGCGATTCCAGCAAGTTTAACTCCAGTCCCCTGCTCCTGCCGCTCCTTTGACCCGCCACACATTGACCAACTCCTTGGAAAGTTCATTCAGAAAGCGCGATGGGGTCTGCCAAGCATCCCCCCCTTTCCCCATCCGTAACCTTGGATGAGTC
Source organism: Verrucomicrobiota bacterium (assembly GCA_009927835.1). Classification (GTDB taxonomy): domain Bacteria; phylum Verrucomicrobiota; class Verrucomicrobiia; order Methylacidiphilales; family Verrucolacustridaceae; genus Verrucolacustris. The sequence continues at coordinate 4,699 of RFMG01000175.1, forward strand.
AGATACAGCTCGTCCTTCGCCCGTGTTGCTGCCACGTAAAAAAGTCGCCTTTCCTCCTCCTCTCCCTCCGGAGACTCCATGGAGCGGCTGGAGGGGAACATTCCCTCGCACAACATGATGACAAACACGGTTCCGTACTCCAATCCCTTGGCCTGATGAATCGTGCTTAACTTGACCGCCTCCTCTCCCTCATCCCGGGAACGCTGGGCTATTCCGGTCTCGGTGTTACCCAACAAGGCCAACTGAGCCAAAAACTCGGCCATATCCGTATACCCGGCCGCATAATCCTCCAACTGGCGGAGGTCATCCAGTCGGTTTGCGGCATTGGCGTACTTTGCCTTCACATAGTCCCCGTAACTTCCCTCCACCACGATCCTCACCTGCTCCGTGGGCTCCTTCCCTTTCAGCTGGGACAAAGTTTGCACCATCTGGCTCCACCCCTTGGCCCCCTTCTCGGGCACCTTGAGCTGACCCAGCCCCTTTCCGGCCTGAACCTCCTGCCACATCTTGGTCGCCGATCTGGGCCCCACCCCGGGAAGCAGTTTCGCCATCCGGTGAAACGCCACCTCATCCTTGGGATTGAGGGACAATCGCAAATGAGCCGCCACATCCTTCACATGAGCCTGCTCAAAGAATCTGAGCCCCGAAGTGATCGTGTAGGGAATATTCCTGCGCGTTAACTCCAACTGAATCTCCATCGCGTGAAAGTGGGCCCGATACAGGATCGCAATGTCGGACAGATTCGCCCCCTCCTCATGTAGCTCCAGGATTCGCTGGGCCACGAAGGTGGCCTGCTGCCCCCCGTCCTCCAGCGCCACCACCGCCGGCTTCACCCCCGCCTCCCGCACCGCCCTCAGATTTTTGGGAAACTGCTTCGGATTGTGGGAAATCGAGTGATTCGCCAGATCCAGAATCTGGGGGATGCTCCGATAGTTGGTCTCGAGCCTCACCATCCTCGTCCCCGGATGGCGTTGCGGGAAACTCAGGATGTGCTCCACTTTCGCGCCCCGCCACGAATAGATGCTCTGGGCATCATCCCCCACCGCCATGATCTGATGGTGCCCTCCTCCGATCGCATCCACAAAGTCGGACTGCAACCGGTTCGTGTCCTGATACTCATCCACCAGCACATGCTGGAATCTCCCCCGATACTGCTCCCTCAACTCCCCCTCCTGCTCCAAAAGACGCAAAGGCAAGGTCAGCAAATCGTCATAATCCATGGAGGAACTGTCACGCTTTCTGCGCTGATAAATCTCCCCCACCTTCGCAATCCAGCTTTCAAACTCCACAAAATACCCGAACTGGTTTTTTAGAATCGCACCTGAGGTTGTCCGATGGTTCGCGGATAAACTAAAGATCTCTGCCAACACCTGCGCTTTGGGAAAACGTTTGTCCTTGGGATCCACCCCCGCCTCCCCAAGACTGGCCGAAATCAGCTCCTCCGCATCCTCCCGGTCCAAAATCGTGTAATCCTTGGGGTAACCAACCCGTTCCGCATGCCGACGCAAAATCCGGTTGCCCACATGGTGAAACGTCCCTCCCCACAAACGGGTGAGATCGTGCGGCAACAGGGATGCGACCCGGGCCAACATCTCCTTCGACGCCTTATTGGTGAAAGTAAGCAGCAGAATGCTTTCGGGCGCCACCCCGTGCTCCACCAACCAGGCCACCCGGTAGGTCAACGTCCGGGTTTTTCCGCTGCCCGCGCCTGCGATGACGAGCATCGGGCCGGGAGGGGCCGTGACCGCCTCCAGCTGCTCCGGGTTCAGCTCCTTGGCGTAATCAATCGTCGGGCCTTCGCCCGATCTCGCCGCTTCCTTTAAAACGTACTCAACCGACACACGTCATCCTCCATCGCACCCTCATAAAGCGCCCGTCCGACGATCACACCCTCCACCCCGCCCACCCGGTCGAGAGCCTGAAGATCTTTGAGACCACTGATCCCGCCCGAGGAGATCACCTTCCCAGGAAACGCGCGGATCATCTCCTGCACCGCTGGGATGTTCGGACCCGTCATCATCCCATCCCGTACCACATCGGTATAAATGATTCGAATCACCCCTCCCTTCGCCATCCGCCCCGCCAGATCCACCGCCCTCCACCCACTCGGCTTAGTCCATCCACGTGTCTCCACCACCCCATCCCGCGCATCGATCCCCACCACCACCCTCTCGGGTCCGAATTTCCGCACCGCCTCATCGATCGTTTCCGGGGAATCACAAGCCACACTCCCGAAAATCACCCTCTGCGCCCCGGCCTTCAGAATTGTTTCCGCCACCTCGAGGTCCCGGATCCCGCCACCCACCTGGCAGGGCATTTTCACCGAACGGGCAATCTGCCCGATCATCTCCAGGTTTCGCATCTGGCCCTCAAATGCCCCTTCCAGATCGACCAAATGAAGAACCTTTCCATCCACCTTCTCCCACCGCCTTGCCATCGCCATCGGATCCCTGCTGTACACTTTCTTTTCCGTCGCTTTGCCCTGAGCCAAACGCACCACCTCCCCCGCCATCAGATCGATCGAGGGAATGACAAACATCCGGTTAATCCATCCCCAGTTTCTTGCGGCCATCCGGAGTGATCATCTGGGGACCCCAAGGTGGATCCCACACCACATCCACCTGCGCCTCCTGCACCCCGGGCAAGGTAAGAATCTTTTGCCGGGCGTCCGCAGCAATGGAAGGCCCCATTCCACAACCCTGCGCCGTCAAAGTCATCTTCACCTCCACCCGCTTTCCACCCCCATCGGTTGTTTTGAGTTCCATGCTGTAAATCAGGCCCAAATCCACAATGTTCACGGGTATCTCGGGGTCATAGCAGGTCTTGAGCACTCCCCAGATCTCTTCCTCCCCAGCTTCCTTACCCGATGCCGTCCTCTGCGATTCGATCACTTTCCTGCCCAAAGCATCCGCGTCTCTCCCCTCGATGCGAAAAAGCCCGCCCTCCGCCGTCGCATGGATCGTGAACGTTCCGCCCAGGTCCTGTGTCACCACAACGGCTGTTCCTTCCGGGAGTTTCTTTTTGGTGCCTGCCGGAATTGCCGTGCCCTCCACCTCTCGCTTTAGCAGGATCTCCTCGCTCATCTAAAAAACCTAGCCTCTCCTTGGGTCACGCCCACCAGAAAATCTGCAAATCACGAGAGACCGGATCTCACCCCAGCAGGCTCGTGAACCCGCCAGACCATCGGTCTCCCCTTACGCATGAGCTCGCGGTGCCACCAGTCCAACGCCTCCTCTCGACTCCCCAATCCCCTCTCCCTCTCCGTCACAGCGAGGAACGACTTGCGCGATAATCCCCACATCAAGGGTCGACACAATCCTCCCCAATCCCCCTCCAGCAAGGCGCGATTGTGCTCTGATGACTTGCCAAACCCCACCCCCACATCCAGCACCACCCTCTCCGGCTCAATCCCGACTCTCCCCATCTCTTGCATCCGCTCCTCAAAAAAGCGCCCCACCTCCCCGACCACGTTTTGGTAGGACGGGTTTTTCTGCATCTCTTGCGGACGCCCCCCCGCGTGCATGCAAACATAACCCACCCCCGCGCCCGCCACCCACTCCCACAACCCCTCGTCCCACCTGCCCGCACCCACATCGTTGACCACATCGACTCCTGCCTCCCCATACGCAGCCCGGGCCACCTCCACCTTGTAGGTATCCACCGACAAAAAGGCATCCGGCCTCTCCCTCCGTATTTGCCGTAGCACGGGAATGACTCTCTCCCTCTCCTCTTGGGCGGAAATCGGCGTCGCCCCGGGCCTGGTCGACTCCCCACCCACATCCACACCGTCCCCCTCCTCGCAAAGCTTCAACCCATGCCTCACTGCGGCGCCCACCTGCTGAAATCGGCCTCCGTCGGAGAACGAATCAGGTGTGACGTTGAGAATCCCCAAAAGAAAAGGCCGGGTCGCCTTGATTTCAATCCGCCGGTTCCCGCACTGCCACCCATGCGTGGCCGGGGAATTCATCGTTTCCTGGAAAATCGGCTAGGCCCCGGCAGGCGCACCTTCCAGACCGGGCAGGATTCCACCTTTATCCTTCATCTTCTCAACAGGCCGGTTGACCGGCAAAGACTCGCTGGGGGTTGGGGCGCTGGGGGCCGAGAGTCCCTTGGGCGGGGGATTCATCATCCGGCCATGTTTCACAATCTCATCCACCTGGACCCCATCCAGCGTCTCGTACTCCAACAAGGCCGAGGCGATCAGCTCCACCTTGGCCCGATTCTCCTCCAGGATCTTTTTCGCCCGTTCATACGCACCGTTCACAATCTGATGCACCTCCTCGTCAATCTCACGCGCGGTCTTTTCGCTGTATCCCCTCGACCTCCCGATGTCCCGACCCAGAAAAACATAATCCTCATGATCCCCATACTCGATCATCCCCATCTTTCCGCTCATCCCCCACTCACAAACCATCTTCTTCGCATACCAGGTGGCCATCTTGATGTCCCCGCTCGCCCCGCTCGAAATATCCCCCAGGAACATCTCCTCCGCCACCCTGCCCCCCATCGCCACACAAAGATCATCCAACACCTTCTTCTTTCCGTACCCGTACCGATCCTCTGTCGGCAGCATCATCGTCACCCCCAGGGCCGGCCCACGGGGGATGATCGAGACCTTGTGCAGCGGATCGGTGTGCTCCAACGCGATATTCAACATCGCATGACCCGCCTCGTGATACGCGGTCAGCTTTTTCTGCTCGTCACTCATCGCCAGGCTGCGTCTCTCCCGCCCAAAGCGAACCTTGTCCCTCGCCTCCTCCAGATCCGCCTGGGTGATCGCCTCCGCATCCCGGCGGGCGGCCATCAGGGCAGCCTCATTGATCACATTCGCCAACTCCGCCCCGGAAAATCCGGGCGTGCTGCGCGCCAAGGTCGCCCAGGAGACATTCTCCATCGATTTCACCTTCTTGGCGTGCACCTTGAGGATCTCCTCCCGACCCTTCACATCGGGAAGATTGATGTGCACTTCCCGGTCAAACCGCCCGGGCCGCAGAAGGGCCGGATCCAAAACATCTTTCCGGTTGGTCGCGGCGATAATGATGACTCCCTCCGCCGTATCGATCCCGTCCATCTCCACAAGGAGCGCGTTCAGGGTCTGCTCCCGCTCGTCATGCCCCCCGCCCAAACCATGACCCCGGCTCCGCCCCACCGCGTCGATTTCGTCGATGAAGATCAGACAAGGCGCCGTCTTTTTTCCCTGTTCAAACATGTCCCGCACCCGGGACGCACCCACCCCGACAAACATCTCCACAAAATCGGAACCGCTGATCCCGTAAAACGGAACATCCGCCTCGCCCGCGATCGCCTTGGCCAAAAGGGTTTTTCCCGTTCCCGGAGGTCCCACCATCAGGATTCCCTTGGGAATCCGACCCCCCAGCTTCTGAAACTTTTTGGGATCCCGCAAAAACTCCACGATCTCGCTCACCTCGTCCTTCGCCTCCTCCACACCCGCCACATCGGCAAAGGTGACCTTGTTTTTATCCTTGGAGAGAATCCGCGCTTTGCTCTTGCCGAAGCTGAAGGCCGACTTCCCCGCCATCCGGATCTGCTGACGGAAAAAAAAGTACATGATCAAAACAAACAGGACAAAGGGCAGCGTTCCTGCCAAGGCCTGCCACGTCGAGTTATCGATCACCTTCTGGCTGACTTGCGGAAAACCGTTCGCCGCCAAAACCTTGTCCAAATCCCTTTTAAATTCCAGATCCACCGTCACCCGATAGCCGCTGTATCCCTGTGGATCCAACCTCATGCTTTTTTTCAGCACGTCGGACGGCTCAAACTTTCCAGACAACCACCGGATCCCTGCGGCAGGCTCCACATTCAGGGTCACGTCCTTGACCTTTCCCTCCTTCAAGTAGCCCTCAAACTCCGCAAAAGAGAGCTCCCTCACCGAGGCAGCGTTCTGGGTCTGGTGGGCATAAAACGCCAAAAGCAGAATCGAGGCGGAAACCAAAAACAAGACGACCCCGCGCCAGTTTGGACCATCCCCCTTCGTGGGATCGGTGCGCCGCATCGGCGGCCGGGGCAGCTTGGGGGGTTTGCGGGAATGGGAGCGTGGATTAGGCATTCAGGTAAGATTGGAAACTAACATCGTTCAGCCCTTTTAGCAATCCGACCCATTTCCCTGAACCAAAACAACTTATTTCCCGACCGCTCCACTTTCCCGCCCCGCAGTTGCCAGCTCGCTGTCTGACCTCCCTGGAGCAACTTTCTTACTCCATCAATCTCATGGAGATTCGCTCCCGGATGCCCCACACCCTGCAGCCAGACCCGAATCGCACGCCTCTGCCAAGCGATCGGTTTGTTTCGCCACACCCGCACATCCGGTCGTTTTGGAATTTTTCCAAGCACCCCCCTCCAATACTCTTTTTCCCCTGAAAAAATCTCCGCCGCCCGACACAACGCGCCCCGCACATCCCTCCCATAAATTTTGGCGAGGTAGGGTAAAACCTTTCTGCGAATCCGCGTTCTCCAACCCTTTTCATCCTGATTCGTCTTGTCTTCTCGCCACCTCAAACCCGCTTCCCCGGCCGCCCTTCTCACCTCCTCCCGGGTCATCCCCAACAGGGGACGTACCACTTCCAGCGTGCCATGTCTCACCCGCACGGCCATTCCCGCCAACCCGTCCGGACCCGCCCCACGCAACAACTGCATCAGGACCGTCTCTGCCTGGTCATCCGCCTGATGCGCCAACCAAAGCTCCCGCACCCCCACCCGCTTTGCCGCAGTGCGGAAAAAATTCCACCTCAGCTCCCTGGCCTCCCCTTCCCCTGTTCTTCCCGATCTCCTCGCCCGACCCAGCACCACCCGCAGACCCCTCTTTTTTCCCCACCCCTTGACCCACCTCGCATCCGCCTCCCCCGATGTTCCGCGCCAACGATGATCAAAATGCAGAATCACCGGCTTGGCCCCCATCCTCCACAATGCCTCCGCCAAAACCACGCTGTCCGCCCCTCCGGAAACCCCCACCGCCAATCGGCCCCTCCCCTTCCGTGCTCTCCCCACCGCCCGCTCCACCCCACCCCACGCCTCCTTGCTCCGCGCCCCGATCTGACGCATCCTACTGCTTTGCATGACCCGCCAATCGAAACTTCTTTTCATCGTCGGACTCATTCTGCTCGGCAGCAGCCTCCTCGCCAATCTCCTCTTCCTCTCCCGCGACCACTCCCTCTTCTCCCGCTCCTCCCACATCGAAACCGCCCCCTCGTTCGAAGAGGAGTTTGTGGAGGGGAACGAATCCCGGAAAAAACGCATCGCCAAGATCGATCTGTTCGGAGTCATCGCCCAAGAGATCCCCGGCCAGGTCGGAGCCAGCATGGTGGACGATCTCATTCTCCAAATTCGCCAGGCGGCGGATGACGACTCCGTCGCCGCCATCCTTCTACATATCGACAGCCCCGGGGGCGAGGTCACCGCCAGCGACAACCTCTACCACGAACTCACCCTCGTGCGGGACGAGAAACCCGTGATCGTCTATCTCGATTCCGTGGGCGCATCGGGGGGGTACTACACCGCGATGGGCGGGTCCCACATCGTCGCTCATGAACTTTGCATCACGGGCAGTATCGGCGTCATCATGCAGTCCCTGAACTACGAGGGCCTCTCCAAAATCCTCGGTCTCTCCACCCTCACCTTCAAAAGCGGCGCCCTCAAGGACCTCCTCAACCCCGCCCGCCCCGCCTCCGAGCCGGAAAAAAAGCTCGTCCAGGACATGATCACCGAAACCTTTGAAAGGTTTTCCTCGATCGTTGTCGCCGAACGCAATTTTTCCGACCAAAATTGCCGGCCGAGGTGGCGGATGGCAGGATCGTCTCAGGCAAACGGGCTCTCGAGTTGAAATTAATCGATGCCACCGGGTATTTGGAGGACGCCATCGCCGATGCCCGTCAGATCGCCAAGCTCCCGGACGATGCCCCCGTCATCCGCTATACCGCCCCGTTCCATTTTGGAAAACTTTTCAAATTCCTGGGCCAAAAGCAGGACACCAACACCAAAGTTCAGGTCAGCCTCGTCCCCGAATCCTTTCACCTTCAGGCCGGCAAACTTTACTACCTCTCCAACCACCTGTTTTTCCGCCGGTAAGCCACGCGTCTGCTTTCACTCTTGATCTTATCCCCCTAAAACACAAATTGCTTTCATGTCGAACCCGCACCTTGAAAAAATCAGCCGTCGCCGCTTCTTTTATTACGGTTTTGCCGGTCTGGCGGGTCTCACGGGTGCCGGTCTGACCCGCTACCTTCCTGGCAACTCCTACGCCGCCAAAAATGAGGACGGGATCCTAATCGAAGACGCGGTCTACCAGGGAATCCGCGAATCCCTCGGAAAATACATCTATCTCACCCCGCAAAAGCTGGGTGGAGGAACCCATGCCGTTGATTTTGCGACCCAAAAAACACTCGCCTGGATCTCCTACTGGAACTACGGGGACTCCTGTCCCATCTCCCACCACTTGGCTGCCTTCTATGCCGATAGCGGGGATCCCTACCAAGGATTTGAATTCATCAACTCCACCCAAGGGGGTGAAAATGTCCTCATGTATGGCCTGAACACAAAAATCAAAGAACACGGCATGCTCGACAAATACGGAATGGGAAACCACATCTATCGCGTCGGGTACGACGGGAAATCAAATCAGATGGAGCTTCTGGAGGATATTTCCGAAACGACGGGAATCGGTTTGGGAGTCCACACGGTTCCTTTTCCGGACGGCAATGGTTTTGCGTGTGCCGACGGCCAAAAGGATGTTGTGGGTTTTTTCTCCCGTGCCAGGGGCCAAGGCAAAACGCAGGTTCTCGCCTCCTTCCGGGCCGATTGGGTCCCCAACTCGAAGGTTCTGGCCGAAACCTGGACGAAGGGCGGAACCATCCGGCTCATCAAACTGTCTCCAGAAAAAGACGGAAAATACGACTATTACGGCACAAAGGGAAACAAACTGAACTATGAGATGGCCCCAATGGCCGAACTCCTGGTCGAAAA
>RFMG01000232.1 GCA_009927835.1 Verrucomicrobiota bacterium
GGTGGGTGATCCGCCGGCTCATCTCGGTTCGGTAAGCAGCCGACTATTTCGAAGTCTGAATATATTCTCCTGCCCAGGATTCGGATGGGGGAGATTTGAGGAACTCCTCACATATCTTTTGATACGTTTTGGAGGGGCCATCGTTTGGGTCGAGGGCAAGCGCTTCCTGAAACTTGGCGATCGCCTCCTTGAATTTTTTCGCGGCGTGGAGTTTCCATCCCTCTTCAAACCGTTGCACCACCCGGGCCTTGGTCTCGGATAGTTCCCCTTTCTTGGCGAGGAGTTCGTAGCAGGGGACGGGCTCGGTCTTGCCTTTGACGATCATGTTGGCGAGGAAACGGGCTTCAATTTTGTCCTTTGCCATCTCGTAGGTTTTGCCGCCGATCATGATGTGGGTGTCGAAGGGTTTGTTGGCGGGTTCAAAACGGGCGGCCTGATTGACGGCATCGCCCATCACGGTGTACTGGAACTTTTTGTCGGAGCCCATGTTGCCTGCGGCAACCTCTCCTGTGTTGATTCCCATCCGGGCGTCGATGTCGCAACCGTATTCGGCTTTGAGCTCCTGCTTGAGGGATTGGAGACGTTCCTGCTGTTCGAGGGCGGACCAGCAGGCCTTCCACGCGTGGGAGTCGGGGTCGGGATCGACCCAAACGGGGACACCGAAGTCGGCCATGATGGCATCCCCAGAGTACTTGTCGATGTAGCCCCCGTATTTGGTCACGAGATCACTCATCGGGGTGAGGTAACGGTTGAGGATTTTTGCAAGATCTTCGGCAGAGACGGATTCGGAGATGGTGGTGAAACCGGCGAGATCGGAGAAAAAGATCGATACCATCTTCTTTTCCCCCGTCAGGCGGAAGCGGTCGGGATCGGCCTGCATGTAGGAGAGGACCTCGGGGCTGACCATGGTGGAGAACATGCCGCTGACGCGCCGCTTTTCCCGCTGCTCGAGAACGAACTCGTAGCTGAGACAACCGATGCCTCCGAAGAGGAGAGTCAGGCAGGGGCTGACCGCCGGAAGGATGAGGCTTCCCTTATCCTGAATCAAAAAAGGTGAGAACAGCGTAGCCCAGGCTGATGAAAACGAGCAGGACGAGGCGAAGAATCGGCTGTTTGGTCGCAAGAATCAGGAGGAACGCGAGCAGGGCTGCGGCAACAATCAGGGAAGGGGGGGCCCAACCGGGGGGAAGGTGAAGGAAGCTGCCCGAGAGGGCTGCCCCCAGGGCTGCGAGATGGACCTCGGGTCCAGGCATCGGGTTGGGATAGGGGGTGCGGATGACGTCTTTCGACCAGTTTCCGTACGGGCCGACGAGCACGATCTTGTCTTTCAGCTTCTCCCCGTTTTGAAAAACCTTGTCCCAAGTTGCCGGAACAAAGAGTTGATAGACCGGAATGGCCTTGTAGTTGAAGTTGGGTGGGCCAGCGAACCGAAGGATGCCGGAGCCGTCAGCAGGAATCCGGTCGGCGTAGCCTGCTTTTTCGAGCATACGGCAGGCGAGGGAGACGGCGGGAATATCCTGAAATTGGCGGCGATAGTCGGCCGAGCGGACGATTCCGTCTTTTTCAGGCCAAAGATTCACAAAACCCACACGGCCTGCAGGATTATCTTTTGAAATTTCAGGGGCGCCAACGGAGGCCAGCGCCGCGGGCAGGGTAAGCTGGACGGAGGTGCGGCCTGCATTGCTGACCTCTTCAAAAGTTCCGCCCAAGACGGCACGGCTTCCCTCCTGATCCATGACTTGGAGAAGCTCTTGGTCTCCGTCTTTGGGGGTGGGGAACATGAGGTCCAGGCCGACCACCTTGGCACCCGCTTGGGAGATTCGCTGGATGACACTGGCCCAAACGGAGCGGCGCCAGGGCCAGGAGCCTGTGGACATTTCTGCCAGAGCGGGATCGGCGGCGATTTCTTCTTCCGAGAGGATATCCTTGTACGTGGGTTTATCGATGGTGATGAAAACGATTTCGGGGGAGAGAGGGGCGGTTTGGCCAAAGCGAACGCGGAGGTCGCGGGAGTAGAGCTCCGCTTCCAGAAGGGGTTTGAACTGGATGAGGTTCAAGGCACCGAGGAGAAGGGCTGCCCCGAGGCAAATCCCGATCAGGGTGATCCGGCGGGATGCGGCTTCTTTTTTGGCGGTTTTGGCCATGTTTCGACTCTAATTTCTGGAGGTCGGACGGGCGAGCGTGGATTCCTGTTTTGTGCTTTCTTGGGAAAGTTCATTTTCAAATTCCCGCATCAACTTGCGCTGGTATTCGACCACCTCCCGCTCGATGGCGGCAACGGCGGCGCGTCGGGCCGCTTTTTCCTGTTCCACCCTTTTTTCCTGTTCCGAGTTGGCGACAATCGCCCCGATCAGCATGCCCGCGAGGGCTCCCGCGCCCGCCCCGATGGCGGCACCATCTCCCCCGCCCGCCATGGCTCCGATTCCGGCTCCCGTGGCCGCTCCGCCGACCATCCCAACGCCCGCTCCGGTTGGGACACCGCTGCCGGCTCCCATTCCCTTGCTTTTTGCAGCGGCGGGGGCGGAAGCCATGAGCTGGGCACGGTACTGCTTGACGTCGGTGCGAATCGATTCCAGCCGGTCGTCCAGCGCCTGGGTGGCGGCACGGCGTTTTGCGTCGCTGTTCTCCAGTTCCCCGCGGGAACGAAGGAGAGCGGGAGCAGGGGTGGTGGATTCGCGGACAAAGATCGATTCGAGGGCGGGAATCCTGGTGAAGGGGAGGAGATCGGCTTCGAGGGCAACCCAACGGCCCGATTTGCGGGTCGCACGGCGCAGCGTCCAGCCGCCTTCAAGGGTGGTGCCCGCAGGCAGAACATTTTGAGCCGCGGCATAATCAAAGATCTTTCCCGGGGGCAGATCGTAGGCGTAAACGATTTTTGGCAGGAGCCGCTGGTGATCGGAGGTGAGGTTTTTACCGACCGGGGCGGAGATGACGGGGGCAAGAAGGATGTCTTCTTTCGTTCGGAGGGTGATGGCGTAGTCGATCGAAACGTCCTTGTCCTCAACACGAAGGCGACGGGGCGTCAGGGACACCAGTTCGATCTGCGGGGGAATCCGGCGGGAGAGAACGGAGCGGGCCAGTCCCTCGGGTGGAAGATGTTGCCAGCGTTGCCATGGTCCGAGGGCGGCCGGATCGAGCGAGGGCGGCGGAGTCAGAATGGGAAGAGCGGGACGTGTGGATTCGGCAGCGATCCGGGTGAGGTCCCTAAGGGAGGAGCTCCAACGGGCATATTCTGCCTGGAGGACCTGGGGAGAGCGGATTTCATCATCGTTGTCCGAGTAAAAGGAGTTTTGAAAAAGAAGGGTCAGGGACAGGGCGGCCAAGGAGAGCAGAAAAATCGCGGCAGCCCCCATCGCGACCCATGTCCGCCAGGGTTGAGGCGGGGTGGGCGGGTGTTGTTTCTGGGGTGGGGAAAGGATGGGGGGAGTCGCGGCAGGTTGGAGGGATGGCTGAATACGGCGGGGAGGGCCGGACCGGAACATTTCCACAGGCTATCAGCGGAAAGTTCGGCGAGGAAGAGCGGCAACAAGCGGCTGATTCAGGCTTGGGTGCTGTTGATTTTACGGCATATTGCCGTCATGGCGGTCAAGTTAACGGAACATCAGATTGAGGTCGTCCTCTCGACCTTGGACGGATGGAAGCAGGCGAATGGCCAGATCACGAAAGAGTATCAGTTTCCCGATTTTATCGCCGCAGGGATGTTTGTCACCGGGGTCAATCTGGAAGCGGAGAAAGCCAATCATCATCCCGAGCTGCTTCATCGGTATCAAATCGTGAAGATTCAGCTGAGCACGCATGACGTGGGGGGAATCAGCGAGCTGGATTTGCGGATGGCAAAGAAGCTGGATGCGCGGGCCAAGCCGCTGCAGGGCTGAGGAACGGGAGATGGCGAAAAAAGCTCTGATTACCGGGATCACGGGGCAGGACGGCTCGTACCTTGCGGAGCTTTTGCTTCAGAAGGGGTATGAGGTGCATGGAATTATCCGCCGATCTTCCAGCTTCAACACGGAGCGGTTGGATGGGATCTATCGGGATCGCCACGAAAAGGGGACCAAGATCTTTCTGCACTTCGGGGATCTGAGCGATCCGAGTTCGATGATCAAAATTCTCGGGGAGACGAAACCGGACGAGATTTACAATTTGGCGGCGCAGAGCCATGTGAGGGTGAGTTTCGATATTCCGGAATTTACGGGAGATGTGACGGGGTTGGGAACGGTCCGGTTGCTGGATGCGATGCGGGAGGTGGCTCCGAAGGCCCGATTTTATCAGGCTTCGAGTTCCGAGATGTACGGATTGGTGCAGGAGGTTCCGCAAAAGGAGACCACCCCGTTTTATCCGCGAAGCCCCTACGCGGCGGCGAAGGTCTACTCCTACTGGATCACGGTGAACTACCGGGAGAGCTATGGCTTGCATGCGTCGAACGGGATTTTGTTCAATCACGAGAGTCCGCGTCGCGGCGAGACCTTTGTGACCCGGAAGATCACTCGGGCGGTGGCAAGGATTCACGCGGGTCTCCAGGAGAAGCTTTTCCTGGGAAATCTGGAATCGAAGCGGGATTGGGGTTATGCGCCCGAGTATGTGGAGGGGATGTGGCGGATGTTGCAGCAGGAGAAGCCGGACGATTATGTTTTGGCCACGGGGGAAACCCACAGCGTTCAGGAGTTTGTCGAAGTGGCGTTTGCCCGTGC
>RFMG01000020.1 GCA_009927835.1 Verrucomicrobiota bacterium
TCCGTCCTCCCCCTCCCCTGTCACCCCCAAGCCCCGTCCACGCGCCCAAGAGGAAGAGTTTTCCGCCGTCCAGTAACCCCATGTTTACTCGTCCCAAACGCCTCACGACTTCGATCGATATGGCTCCCCTGATCGATGTGGTATTTCTTCTGCTCATCTTCTTTATGCTCACCTCCTCCTTCACGCTCCCCTCCCTTCAGATCAAGCTTCCGACCGCACGCGGCCAATCCGACCCATCCCCCGAGGCCATCCTCGTGTCGGTCGATGCAAAAGGGTCGATCACCCTTCAAGGCTCTCCCGTTTCCCTCTCCCAGTTCGATCAGAAGCTCCGTGCCCTATCCCAAGGTCAACCAGATCGGAAGATCCATTTTCGCGGAGATCAAAGCATGAACTACGGCCTTTTCGTCGATTTGATGGATCGAGCCCGCCAGATCGGCATCGTTCAATTCAATCTCGTCCACGAATCCAAAAAATAGTGGATGACCGCCGAATCCCCCGCCCCAAACGAGAAACTTTTTCTCCTGCTCGGACTCGCGACGTCGCTGGCTTTCCACGGGTACCTCTTTTTCTCGCGTCCCTCCATCGCCACGACCCAAGATTTCGCAGTACAACCTTCCGATTTTTCGGTCGAAATTACAGTGATCGAAACATCCGCAGACCAAACTGACACGGTTCAGGAGCCCGTTCTAGCCACCCCCCTTCCCGCCTCCGACACGGTCGATACCGCACCCACTCCATCTTCCCTGGCCCCCGCCCTACCCATACCCGACCCTTCACCCCGCCTGCTTCCCACTCCCTCCCCCTCACAACTCCCGCCGTCCCAGGCCAGTTCGACTGTCCTCGCTCGCCCAAACCCATCCCAAAATTCAGCACCCATCTATCCTGACGTAGCTAGAAAAAAGGGCTGGGCTGGCACCATCCTTCTTCAGGCCAAAATATCTGCACAAGGAAGCGTGGAATCCCTCAAGATACTCCAGAGCACTGGTCATGATGTCCTCGACCAATCCGCTATGACAGCTGTCCGACAATGGCACTTTCATCCACAAAAAGTGAATGGCACCCCTACGCCTGTTACCGTTGAATTGCCCGTGAAGTTTTCCCTGAAACAGTAATATCTAAAAAAATTTCTTTATCGATATTCAACAAGTGCAGAATTTGATGCTTATCTCTATCGTTAAAGCTGTTTTTTTATTGAACTTCTGAAAACGCGAATAATAGTTCGAGC
>RFMG01000110.1 GCA_009927835.1 Verrucomicrobiota bacterium
CAATCTGGAAGATGTGGTGACGACGCTGAGCGGCCTGACCGTTCTTGAGGCGTCCGAATTGGTCAAAAAGCTGGAAGACAAGTGGGGCGTGAGCGCAGCAGCTCCCGTGGCCGTGGCGGCGGCGGGTGGTGCGGCGGCTGCAGGCGGTGCCGCTCCAGCTGAGGAAAAAACGACGTTTGAGGTCGTCCTGAAAGACGCGGGTGCGAACAAGATCGGCGTGATCAAGGAAGTGCGCACCGTGGTGCCCGGACTCGGCCTGGCGGATGCCAAGGCCCTCGTGGAGGGTGCTCCGAAGACCATCAAGGAGGGCGCGACGAAGGATGAGGCTGCCGAGATCAAGAAGAAGCTCGAAGCCGCAGGTGCAAAAGTAGAGGTCAAATAAACCAAACCCCGGAAATCCGGGACAAGGAGAACGCAGCATGTCGAAATCGACCAAAGTCGAGCGGGTAAATTTCGGGCGCTTGCCCGAAACGGTGGAGATGCCGAACCTCATGGAGGTTCAGTTGGACTCCTACCGCGCCTTTCTCCAGGAGGGCACCAACCCGAAACAGCGGAAGAGTGATGTCGGCCTTCAGGCCGTCTTCCGTGAGGTCTTCCCGATCGAATCCTACGACGAGAAGATCAAACTCGACTTCAGCCATTATGAGCTCGGAAAGGCCAAAAATGGCCCGATCGAGTGTCTGCGGGAAGGCGTGACCTATGCAGCCCCCCTTTACGTCACCTTCGTTTTGCACAACGACGGATCGACGATCGAGGAGAGGGTCTACATGGGAGAGCTCCCCTTGATGACCAAGCAGGGCACCTTTGTGGTGAACGGGGCGGAGAGGGTGATTGTGAGCCAGCTCCACCGGTCCCCCGGGATCTGTTTTGAGTCGAGCGTGCATGCCAATGGAAAATTGCTGCACAGCTACCGGATCATCCCGGACCGCGGGTCCTGGCTGGAGGTTTCTTACGACACGTCGGACCTTCTCTACGTCCATTTGGACCGGAGAAAACGAAGAAGGAAATTCCTGCTGACGACCCTTCTGCGTGCCCTGGATTACAGCACCGACGAGGAGATCATCTCCCTTTTCTATCGGATCGAGAACCTGAAGCTATCCGAGGACCTGGAGGAGAATGAGCTGAGCCAGAAGGTGCTCATCAAGGAAGTCCGGGACACGGCCAATGCGGATCTGGTGGTCGCGCGTGCCTTCGAGCCTTTGACGAAGGGAGTCGTTCGCCAACTGCTCGACCTTGGCCTGAAGAGTGCCGAAGTCGTGGATATCCGGGTGGACGACACCATCCTGAAGTGCCTGAAGAAGGATCCGACCAAGGATACCGAGGGGGCGTTGAAGGAGATTTATCGGCGTTTGCGTCCCGGCGATCCACCCACCGTCACGAATGCCAAGGCTTTGCTCAAGCGGCTCTTTTTCGATCCGAAACGCTACGACATTGGTCGGGTGGGTCGGCATAAGTTGAACCAGAAGCTGGGTCTTGAGACCGATCTGTTGACCCGAATCCTGACGCGGGAGGACGTGGTCGCAGCCACCAGCTATCTCATCAACCTCCGTTTGGGCGAGGGAACCACGGATGACATCGATCATTTGGGAAGTCGCCGCGTGCGGACGGTCGGGGAACTGCTCTCCAACCAGTGCCGGACCGGTTTGAGCCGAACGGAGCGGTTGGTGAAAGAGCGGATGACGTTGTTCGACGTGAACACGGAGGGAATGACGCCACAAAAGTTGATCAATCCGAAAGCCCTGTCTGCCATGATTCGGGATTTCTTCGGACGGAGTCAGCTCTCGCAGTTGATGGATCAGACCAATCCCCTGAGCGAAATGACCCACAAGAGGCGGTTGTCCGCCCTTGGACCCGGGGGACTGAGCCGCGAGCGTGCGGGCTTCGAAGTCCGTGACGTGCATCCGTCGCACTACGGACGCATTTGTCCGATTGAAACTCCGGAAGGTCCGAACATCGGACTGATCTCGAGCCTTTCCACCTTCGGAAAAATCAACGAGTTCGGTTTCATCGAGACCCCCTACCGGAAGGTGGAGAACGGCCGCGTGAAGGCGGAGTTCGATTTCCTCACGGCGGATCAGGAGGAAAATTTCATCGTCGCCCAGGCCAACACGGCTGTGGATGGCCATGGAAAATTCACCTCCCCGAGGGTTTCCGTGCGGTATCGCGGAGAGTTCCTGGAGGTTGAGCCTGACAAGGTTCACTACATGGATGTTTCCCCCAAGCAGCTGGTTTCGGTGGCGGCGTCCTTGATTCCCTTCCTGGAACATGACGATGCCAACCGAGCCTTGATGGGTTCGAACATGCAACGCCAAGGCGTCCCCCTGCTCATTTCGGAAGCTCCGGTCGTCGGAACCGGAATGGAGGCCAAGGTGGCCCGCGATTCCCACGCGATGATCCTGAGTGAGGGTCCCGGGAAAGTGGCGTCGGTCACCGCCCGCCAAGTCATTGTGACGGAGGACGGGGAAGCACCGGAAAATCGCAAACGCATGAAGACGGATCCGGAAAAGGGGATCTATGTGTACGATCTCCTCAAGTTCATGCGCTCCAACAACGGCACCTGCGTGAACCAGCGTCCCGTGGTGAAGGTGGGTCAGCGTGTGACCAAAGGGATGGTCATCGCGGATGGACCCTGCACCGATCAGGGAGAATTGGCCTTGGGCCGGAACGTGGTCGTCGCGTTCATGCCATGGCATGGATACAACTTCGAGGACGCGATTCTTCTCAGCCAGCGACTGGTCAAGGAGGACGTTTACACCAGCATCCACATCGAGGAGTTTGAAATCTCCGCCCGGGACACCAAACTGGGGCCTGAAGAGATCACCCGCGACATTCCGAATGTGGGGGATGAGGCCCTCAAGAACCTTGGACCGGATGGCGTCGTTCGGATCGGGGCGGAAGTCAAAGCGGGAGACATCCTGGTTGGAAAAATTACCCCGAAGAGTGAGACGGAGCTGGCGCCGGAGGAGCGCCTCCTGCGGGCGATCTTCGGTGAAAAAGCCGCGGATGTGAAGGACAGCTCCCTCGTTGTTTCGTCCGGTTCCGCCGGAATCGTGATGGACGTCAAGACCACGGGTGGTGCCCTGAAAAAGGACGCGCTCAAGCTTGCCCCGGGGGAGGCGAAGCGCCACGCCAAGGGGGTGGATGACAAGTACATCAAGAAGCATGCGGAGATGAAGGAGGAGCTGACCCAGGCTCTCTCCAATATCCTGCTCAACGAAAAGATCCCGTTGGACGTGGTGAACGCGGAGACGGGGGAGATTATCATCCCCGCGAACCGCAAGATCACCAAAACGCTTCTCCGCAAGATTGCCGACGTCTACAACCACATTGAAATCGATCCCAGCCCGATCCGGATCAAGATCCGTGAAATCATCTCGAGCTACGAACAGAAGTTCAACCAGCTCTCGAATGAAAAAGACATGGAGCTGGAAAGGTTGGAGTCCGGGGAGGACATCGACCCAGGCATCATCAAGCAGGTGAAGGTGTATGTGGCCGCCAAACGCAAGATCTCGGTTGGGGACAAGATGGCGGGGCGTCACGGAAACAAGGGCGTGGTAGCCCGCATTGTGCCGGAGGAAGACATGCCGTTTCTGCCGGATGGAACTCCGGTGGATATCATCTTGAATCCGCTGGGCGTTCCTTCCCGCATGAACGTCGGGCAGGTTCTGGAAACCCACCTGGGCATCGCCGCGAAGGCTCTCGGTTTCAACGTGGCCACCCCCGTGTTCGACGGAATCAACGAAACGAAGATTCGGGAGTTCCTCAAGAAAGCCCACCTGGATGAGGATGGAAAATCCACCCTGATCGACGGGCGAACCGGGGAGGCGTTCGACCAACGGGTGGTCGTGGGCCTGATCTACATGCTCAAGTTGCACCACCTGGTCGCCGACAAGATCCATGCGAGGGCGGTTGGACCGTACTCCCTGGTGACCCAGCAGCCGCTGGGTGGCAAGGCCCAGTATGGCGGACAACGGTATGGGGAAATGGAGGTGTGGGCGATGGAGGCCTACGGCGCAGCCTACACCCTCCAGGAGCTCCTGACCGTGAAATCGGACGACGTCGCCGGGAGAACCCGGATTTACGAGAGTATTGTCAAAGGGGACAACTCCCTCGAAGCCGGCACACCCGAGTCGTTCAACGTGCTGATCAAGGAAATGCAGAGCTTGTGTTTGGACATCAAGGTGGGGGAACGCAGTCGCGTCGTAGATGAAGATCTGCAGAAACCCGATATCCTTGTCGCCACGGCCTAACCCAACCCCAAAAGAAAAAAACATCCCATGAACCAACAGACCCAATCGGCCCGTGAAATCCTCGGAATGGAGAGAAGCGTAGGTTTTGACGAAGTCAGCATCACGGTGGCTTCGCCCGAATCGATTCTCTCCTGGAGCCGCGGAGAAACCAAAAATCCTGAAACGATCAACTACCGGACCTTCAAGCCGGAAAAGGGTGGGTTGTTTTGCGAGCGGATCTTCGGGCCGACGAAGGACTACGAGTGTTCCTGCGGAAAATACAAGCGGATCAAGTTCAAAGGGGTGATTTGCGACCGTTGCGGGGTCGAGGTCACCCTTGCACGGGTGCGTCGCGAGCGGATGGGTCATATCGAGTTGGCCGTGCCGGTGAGCCACATCTGGTTCTACAAGTGCATGCCGAGCCGCTTGGGATTGATGATGGACATGACCGCACGGGATCTGGAGCGGGTGATTTACTACGAGGATTACCTTGTCATTGATGAGGGCAAGACCCCCCTCAAGCCGAAGCAGCTGCTCACGGAGACTGAGTACCGCGAGGCGCAAGAGCAGTTCGGCGACTCCTTTGTTGCCAAGATGGGGGCCGAGGCCATCCGCGATGTTTTCAAGAAAATCGATCTGGACGCGCTCGTCACCGAGCTTGAACAGCAGCTGGAGACAACCAAGAGCAAGCAGACAAGAAAGAAGGTGGCGAAGCGGTTGAAACTTGTTCAGGGATTCCTCCATGCGGGTTCCCGTCCGGAATGGATGATTCTGGAAATCCTGCCCGTCATTCCCCCCGACCTGCGTCCTTTGGTTCCCCTGGAGGGTGGCCGATTTGCCACCTCCGACTTGAACGATCTGTATCGCCGGGTGATCAACCGGAACAATCGGCTGCGCAATCTTCTTCAGCTGAAGACCCCGGAGGTCATTATTCGGAACGAGAAGCGGATGTTGCAGGAGTCGGTCGACGCCCTGATGGACAACGGCCGGCACGGCCGGGCGGTCACGGGTGCGGGAAACCGTCCGCTCAAATCCCTCTCCGACATGTTGAAGGGGAAGACGGGGCGTTTCCGCATGAACCTTTTGGGCAAACGGGTCGATTACTCGGGACGCTCTGTCATCGTCATCGGACCCGAGCTCAAACTGAACGAGTGCGGATTGCCGAAGAAGATGGCCTTGGTCCTTTTCGAACCGTTCATCATCCGGCGGCTGAAAGAGCTGGGTCAGGTCCATACGGTCCGGTCCGCCAAAAAAATGATCGAACGGAAAGAGGCGATTGTGTGGGACACGTTGGACGAGGTGACGAGGGAACATCCGGTTCTTCTCAATCGCGCACCCACGTTGCATCGCTTGTCCGTCCAGGCGTTTGAGCCCAAGTTGATTGAGGGAGACGCCATCCGGATTCACCCCTTGGTCTGCACCGCATACAATGCGGACTTCGACGGGGATCAAATGGCGGTTCACATTCCGCTCAGCGTGGAGGCTCAGCTGGAGGCCCGGCTTTTGATGCTGGCCCCGAACAACATTTTCGGACCCAGCAACGGTCGCCCCATCACGACCCCCAGCCAGGACATCACCCTGGGGTGCTACTACATTTCCCAAAATCCTTTGCGCACGCAGGAAAAAGGGGAGAAAACGAAGAAGCGTCTCACGGCATTCTCCACCGCCGACGAGGTGGACTTTGCGATCAGCGAAAAGAGCATCAAGACCCACGACTGGATCCTGTTCAAGAATCCGGATTTCGGGGTTGAGACCATTTTTGGCGATTCCACGAAGAAGTTCATTGAAACGACCCCCGGCCGGGTTGAGTTCAACAGCATCTGGCCCAGGGAGCTGGGCTTCATCAACAAGGCGGCTGGAAAAAAGCAGCTGGGGGAGATCATTCTCCGCTGTTACGAGAAGTGCGGCCATGCCGCCACCGTTGCCTGTCTCGATAAACTGAAGGATCTGGGTTTCAAATCGGCCACCCGCGCGGGGGTCTCCATCGGAATCAACGACATGATTATTCCGGAGGAAAAACCTGCGGTCATCGAGAAGGCCCGCGGTTCCGTGGGACAGGTGGAGAAGCAGTACCGGATGGGTGCGATCACAGATGGGGAGCGATACAACAAGATCGTCGACATTTGGACGCAAGCCACGGAGGAAATCTCTTCCGCGATGTACCGCACCCTCGAGCACAATGAGGGGCGGAAGGATTTTAACCCGGTCTACCTGATGGTGGATTCGGGCGCTCGCGGAAACCGGAATCAGGTTCGCCAGCTCGCGGGAATGCGCGGTCTGATGGCCAAGCCCTCCGGTGAAATCATTGAGCGTCCGATCACGGCCAGTTTCCGCGAGGGACTATCCGTTCTGGAGTACTTCATCAGCACCCACGGAGCCCGCAAGGGGTTGGCGGACACGGCCCTGAAGACGGCCGATTCGGGCTACATGACCCGCAAGTTGTGCGACGTCGCGATGGACATCATCGTCCGCGAGCAGGATTGTGGCACGGATCGGGGGATCTGGGTGAAGGCGATCATGGAGGGGGACGACGAGATCGTGCGTCTTCGTGACCGGATTTATGGCCGCGTGAGCTGCGATGACATCGTCGACCCCGTGAGCAAAAAGAAGGTTGTGGCCGCAGGAGAGATGATCACCGAAAAAGCGGCGGCCGCGATTGAGGATTTGGGACAGGAGAAGGTGAAGATCCGCTCCGCGTTGACCTGCGAGACCAAACGGGGGGTTTGCATCTCCTGTTACGGCCTGAACTTGGCGACCAATCAGGAGGCGAAACTCGGCGAAGCGGTGGGCATCATCGCAGCCCAGAGTATCGGCGAGCCGGGAACCCAGTTGACGATGCGGACGTTCCACATCGGAGGAACGGCGTCCCAGGTGTTTAAGCAACCCCAGATCAAGGCGAAGAATGATGGAACCGTCCAGTACAGCGACTTGAAGACGGTGAAAGCCCTCGAGGGGCATGACATCGTCCTGAACAAGAACGGGTTTATCAGTGTGCACGCTGCGGACGGGCGTGAGCTGGAGCGTTACCCGGTCGTGATCGGGTCGATGATTTCCGTGCCCGAGGGCGGCAAGGTGAAAAAAGGGCAGAGTTTTGTCCAGTGGGATCCGTACAACATCTCCATTCTGACCGAGAAAGCAGGACGGGTGGAGTTCAAGGATATCCTCGAGGGGGTGACGATGAAGAAGGAGGTCGACGAGACGACGAAGTCCGTTGGCACCGTGATCATTGAGCACAAGGAGGATCTCCATCCCCAGATTGCGATCGTGGATGCTGCGGGTGCCGTGGTGGCCGCTTACAGCATTCCTGCCGGAGCTCACATTGAGGTGAAGGACGGCGAGAAAGTCCAGGCGGGTCAACGGATGGCAAAGACCCCAAGGAAGGTGACGAAGACCAAAGACATCACCGGAGGATTGCCCCGTGTGGCCGAGCTCTTCGAGGCGCGCCGACCCAAGGATGCGGCGGAAATTGCCAAGATCGACGGAGTGGTGGATCTCCAGGGCAACGTGCGCGGGAAAAAGAAGTTGGTCATCAAGGATCCTGAAACCAACACGGAGGAGGAGCATCTGATTCCCCTTTCGAAGCATCTGATCGTCTACAAAGGCGACACGGTGAAGAAGGGACAGCAGTTGACGGAGGGACCCGTAGTGCCCCACGAAATTCTTGAGGTCTGCGGACCGCAGGAGTTACAGGAGTATCTGGTCAACGAGGTGCAGGAGGTCTATCGCCTGCAAGGAGTCGAGATCAAT
>RFMG01000081.1 GCA_009927835.1 Verrucomicrobiota bacterium
CGGAGGCCTTGATGGCGTTGATCCAGCGGTCAACGGCGCAGCTGAATTTGAAGAGGAAGAGGCGAACCCAAATCTAAACGGTCCGGGGATTCGATTAAGAGTTGGAGCGGATTTTGTCTTCTTCGATCTCGGACCGGATTCGGCGGCTGAGTTTCGGGCGAATGAATCCGTACAGGAGATAACCGCAAAAAAGGACGGCGAGGGAGTACTGGTAGGTTTGGACGATCAGGGCAAGGGCGGCAACGATGAGAAGGAGGCGGGGAATGGGGCGTTGGGAGCGCCAATCCAAAGTTTTAAAGCTGGGGTAGCTGACCTGGCTGAACATCATGAAGCTGAGGAAGAGGAGAAGAGCGGCCAAGGCGTACTTGAAGTTTCCAATGACCCGATCCGACTCGTAGTACTTAAGAAGGAGGAGAGTGACGGAGGCGACAAGACCAGCGGCGGCTGGGATGGGAAAACCGGTAAAGTCTTTTGAGCGGGATGGGGTCTGTGGTTCGATGGCCAGGGTGTTGAAGCGGGCGAGGCGCATGGCCCCGCAAACGAGGTAAACAAAGCCGATCATCCAACCGAGGCGGGCGGGGAGTTCGGCGAGGACGATTTTAAAAACCAGAAGAGCGGGCGCGATTCCGAAGGAGATGACATCGGCCAAGGAGTCGAATTCACGACCAAAGGCGCTCTCATGTCCGCCCAGGCGGGCGACCCGCCCGTCGAGCATATCGAAAATGAAGGCGCCCAGGATCCAGAGCAGGCTGGTTTCGTAGGGTTGGGTCCAGGCGACGTTGTCTGCGGCCTGGAGAAGGCTGCCTTGAATAATCTGAAGGACGGCCATGAATCCGCAGAAGAGATTGCCCGCCGTCATCAGGCTGGGCAGGAGATAGGCCACTCCTTTGCGGGCGGGGGCGGGGGGACGATTTTTTACGCGGGCCATAAAGCCAAAATGGTTTGACCACCGACGACCCGTTGGCCGACTTGGACCTGGGGTGTGCAGGAGCCGGGAAAGTAGAGGTCGGTCCTGGAACCGAAGCGGATCATGCCAATGCGCTCTCCGGCGGAGACGGCATCCCCGGTCTTTTTCCAGCCCACGATCCTCCGGGCGATCAGTCCGGCTATCTGGCGCACGAGAAGGGGTCCCTTGGCGGTGCGCAGGAGCCAGGTTTGATTTTCGTTGCGTATATCGACCTCGAGGTGGCGGGCATCGAGAAACTCCCCCGCAGAGTAGTGGGTTTTTTCAATCGTTCCGGCGTAGGGGCTTCGGTTCACGTGGACATCGAGGACGGAGAGAAAAATGCCAACGCGGCGAAGTTTCCCGAGGCCGAACGAGGGATCCTCCGCCTCGTCGACGCAGATTACTTTTCCGTCCGCAGGGCTGAGGAGGGCGAGGGGGTTGGCGGGAGGGGTGCGTTCGGGATCCCTGAAAAAGAGGAGCAAGCCGATCAGGAGAAGGGAGCCCAGCAGAGTTCCGGGCATCCAACCCATCCAAAGGGAGACTCCCAAAAAAGCGGCGGTGCCTAGAAGGAAGGGTCTTGCTTCACGCAACGCCATGGTAGATTTTTATCCGGAATATCCCTGCTTTGAAAGCCGTTTACGAAGAGCCATCGGTGGATCGTGCCAAGCCTGCAGGGGGCAGGCCGGTGACCTATTCGCGTTCGATCACCCTTGTTTTGACCCATGATTGCCCCTGGCACTGCCGATACTGTGGTTTTCGGACCGAACGGAACGGTCTCTTGCCTGAGAATGAGATCGAAAGAATTGTGAACGAGGCGAAGGTGGGGGGGGCGAGGGAGGCACTGCTGATTTCCGGCGAGAGGCCCGGAACGATGCGTCACATCCGGGAGGAGTTGGAGCGGCGGGGAGACTCGGATTTTTGGGATTTTGCGAGCCGGGTGGCGGAGCGGTGTGCGGAGGCGGGTCTGTTCCCCCACGGGAATTTTGGAAGGATGACGGAGGAGGAGTTGGGGAGAGTGCGGCCGCACTTTGTCTCGATGGGGATGATGCTGGAGAGTGTTCTGGATGACCCCGAATGTGCGCCGGAAAAAAAAGCTGCAGGAAGAAGGGCGGGGATCGAGGCGGCGGGTCGTGCCAAGGTTCCTTTCACCAGCGGCATCTTGGTGGGCTGGGGGGAGAGCCAGGTCTCGAGGATGGAGTCCCTGGAGGCCCTTGCGGAGATCCACTCCCGATATGGGCATCTGCAGGAGATCCTGATTCAACGTTATGTTCCGAACGCGGGATCGAGCTGGCCGGCGGGTGCACCTCCGACCCTGGGGGAGTACCGGGAAATGTTTGCGGCGTGGAGGGTGTGGGCCCCGGGAGTGGCCATTCAGATCCCCCCGAATTTGGAGCCCCGATGGGAGCAGTTGCTGGGGGAGTTGGATGATCTGGGTGGAATTTCATGGGCCCGGGACGAGGTGAATCCCAATCGCCCCTGGGAGAAGGTGGAGGAGTATGAGGCAGGGTGTTTGAGGAGAGGACGCGTTTTGGAGGAGAGGTTGCCGGTTTACGAGAGCCACTGTACCCGGGAGTGGTTGACGGAGCGGTGGATGCAGGAGGTGCAGAAGTTCGGCTTGAGGAGGCGTCATGAACGACGTTTGGAAGATGCCTTTGGCAGATTTGAGGGAGGCTGCCAGGGAGAAGACCCAGCGTCAGCATGGACGAAAGGTGACGTATGTGATCAATCGGAACGCGAACTTCTCACGAATCTGCACCGTCGGGTGCTCGTTTTGCGGATTTGGGAAGCGGCCTGGGACGGCGGGGGCAACGTCGGATCGGATCGATGAGGTGGTGGCGCGGGTGGGGAAGACTCCCTGGGTGACGGAGGTATGTCTCCAGGGCGGAATCGATCCAGGGTTGAGTCCCCGCTACTATTTCGATCTGGTGAGGGCGCTGAAAGGGGCATTTCCCTGGATGCATCTGCACGCCTTTTCGCCGATGGAGATTGATTCCCTTTGTGAGAAGGCGGGGTGTGGGGTGGAGGTGATGGTGGCGAAGTTACGGGCTGCAGGGGTCGGCACGATTCCCGGGACGGCGGCGGAAATTCTGGTGGATGCGGTTCGTCGAAAGATCTCGAGAAACAAGCTTCCGGCCGGCCGTTGGGTGGAGATTGTGAAGGCGGCGCATCGGGCGGGGCTGCGGTCGAGTGCGACGATCCTTTTTGGGCATGTCGAGCGGTGGGAGGATATCCGGTCCCACTTTGAGGTTTTGAGGGGCGTGCAGGAGGAGACGGGTGGGTTTACGGAATTTGTCCCTTTGGCGTTTGTGCCCTACCTGAACCGGTTGGGGTTGCTCCTGGCGCGGCGTGGGGGCGGGATGAAAGCCTTGGAGGAGCGGATTCGGAGACGGGCGATGCGGCTTTACCCATTGGCCAGGATGGTCTTAGGGGATGTGATCCCAAATCTACAGACCAGTTGGGTGAAGCTGGGGGTGGAGGGCGCGGTCGAATCGCTGGGGTGGGGGTGCAACGATTTTGGAGGCACCTTGTACGAGGAGTCGATCACGAGATCGAGCGGGGGAAAGCACGGGGAGGGTCTGGAACCGGAAACGATCGTCGCGGCGATCCGGCAGGCGGGCCACGAACCGAGCCAAAGGACGACCTTGTACGATCCTGCCGAAAAGAGGTTTTCCCTCGTAAAAAAGTGTTGTCACCCTCAGGGGAAGGAGCATCTTATTCCCCGTATCGATTCACTCAACCCAAACCAAGGAGATAAAAAACTATGGCAAAGAAACCGAATGCAGCGTTTATGAAACCCGTGACACCGGACGCCGTCCTGGCAGCCATCATCGGAAGCAAGCCCGTTCCCCGCACCGAGATGACGAAAAAACTGTGGGCCTACATCAAGAAGCACGGGCTGCAGGACAAAAAGAACCGCCGCAACATCAATGCGGATCATTTGTTCAAACCCCTTTTCGGTGGAAAAAGCTCGGCAACGATGTTTGAGCTGACCAAATACGCCAGCAAGCACGTCAAATAACCGTTCCCATCGTCCCGATTCATTTGGGACGAAGATTTTACCCCGCCCTGGAGAAATTCACGGCGGGGTATTTTTTTTGTCGTCAATCGTTAGATTTTCGTTAGAGTTTCACCATGGATATTACCAAACTAACGACAAAAGAGTTCAAACGGATCATGAAGTTGCTACGGAAAAAAGAGACCCTCGAACGAAAGTTGGGTCAGCTGGAGCGATCGGTGGCCAAGGTGGTGGGAGCGGGAGCTTCCGCCGTGGCGAGGGGTGCCAATCGCATCGCGCGGGGACGATCCGCTCGTCGTTCGACAGGGAAAAAGTTTAACCGGCGCGGGGGTTTGCGGAAAGTGATCCTGGAGCAGCTCGGCCGAGCCGGAAAAACCGGAGTCAAGATCAAGGATCTTGCCAACAAGATGAACATCCAGAGGCAGCGTCTGGACACCTGGTTTTATCAAAATCTCAAGAAGGTCAGCGGGCTGCGAAAAGTCGGTCCCGGGCACTATCACCTCAGGGGGTAGGATTCTTCG
>RFMG01000200.1 GCA_009927835.1 Verrucomicrobiota bacterium
TTACTTGATTTTGCGATTCGGAATGCGGTCGTCCTATATTGAGTCTCGGTGAACCTCGCTGAGCTTCGCAGGGTTTGAGTGTGCGAAGGTGTGAATGTTGGAACGTGAAAAAATTAAAAAATCAACGAACCCTTTTAGGTTTTGGGCAGTTTAATCATGTATGAGTACGTTGGTTGAAATTGGGGCAGAGGCGCTGGCCGGGTTAGTCCGATGGGTGCGAGGCGAAAGGGTGATGCTGGATGCAGACTTGGCGAAACTTTACGGAGTGGAAACAGGAGACTTGAACCGGGCAGTCAAAAGGAATGCCCGGAGGTTCCCTGATGACTTTATGTTTGTTCTTAATAAACAGGAGGTTGCAAACTTGAAGTGCCAAATTGGCATATCAAGCTTGCAGTGGGGTGGGCGTCGCAAGCCAACTTATGTGTTTACAGAGCAGGGGGTGGCGATGCTTTCCAGTGTGTTACGATCGGATCGAGCGGTGCAAGTGAACATAGCGATCATGCGGACATTTGTGCAGCTGCGAAGGTTAATGGATTCGAACCGGGAGTTGGCCCGAAAGATTGCAGATATGGAGGAAAAGTATGATGAGCAGTTCGGGAGTGTGTTCCAGGCCATTCAGCAGCTGATTGCCGAGGAAGCGGAGCCCAAAAGAAAAATTGGGTTTGGCGAATTAATTTCAGCGGCGGGTCGTTAGCGCGGGGGTTGCTTCGAAATCGAAAGGCGGCATGATGATGAATCCAAATTGAAGAAAATCGTAAGATCATCCGCATGTTATGATTGTGCCAAAATGACACATTCAATATAATGAAATAGTGACAATATGTCTCATAAAGTAATTTTACGGTTTTTATTTATATTAAATTACAACGACTTACAAATTGCAGGGATTGGCATGTAAGTTGCAATTTAAGGGTCTATGGCAAAAATATTAGGAATTGATTTGGGGACAACGAACTCCTGCATGTCGGTGATGGATGCGGGGCAGCCGGTGGTTTTGGAGAATTCGGAGGGAGCGCGGACGACTCCCTCGATCGTGGCTTTTACCAAGGGTGGGGAGCGGGTGGTGGGGCAGGCGGCCAAGCGGCAGGCGGTGACGAATCCGAAGAACACGATTTTTTCCGTGAAGCGGCTGATTGGGCGAAAATTTGCCGAAGTTCAGGAGGAGGTGAAGCGGCTTCCGTACAAAGTGGTTGCTGCCAAGAACGGAGACGCGCACGTGGAGGTGGAGGTTAAGGGAGAAAAGAAGACGTTTTCCCCGGAGGAGGTTTCCTCCTTTATTTTGGCGAAGCTCAAGGCGGATGCGGAGTCGAAGCTGGGAGAAAAGATCACCCAGGCGGTGATCACCGTTCCCGCTTA
>RFMG01000257.1 GCA_009927835.1 Verrucomicrobiota bacterium
TGATCGGCGAGAATTTGGATTCCGGAGCGTATCATGAACAGCATGAGAAAAAGGTTCAGCCAGTGGCAGATTCTCAGCCACAGGGGGAAGCCGTCGGTGACGGGTGGCGCAAACGAACCGGTTCCGGGATAGGCAGTGATGAACTGCTGGACCTCCGGAAGGGTTCGTAGAAAGCGGGCTCCAAAGACAGCCACTCCTGCACCCAGGATGCCCAGGGGAATCAGCGTGAGAAGAATTTGGCGTGTGGTGATCCACCAAGGACCGATCCTGATTTCGGGAAAGCGGGCTGAGACTTGAGGGATCCCTCCTGCAAATTCTTGAAGATTAATGGAGGCACGATTCGTGCGGCTCAGTTCATCCGCAAAAGTGTTCTTCATGACAAACGAAGATTGAGAGGGATTTCCGCCTGGGTCTAGGGGCAAATGGTTGGGCCGTGCGGGTAGAGGCGATCCTTCCAAGGAAGACGTCCCCGGAGTGATTGCAGGCAGGAGTTCAGGGCGATCGTGATCACAAGGATTTGGCCGAGGGGATGTAGCAGGGCTCCGAGGTAGCTTTGACGGAAACGGTGGGCGAGGGAAAAACGAAGGAGGAGGATGATTCCCAACTCCGTCCACACCCAAGGCCCGCGAAAGGGAGTCAGCAGAAGAAAGAAAGGCACGAGGAAAAGAACGACCTGAACCAATTGAAAAAAGAAAAAGGCCGGGAGGTTTCCGTCGAAACTGGGGTAAAGATTTTTCGTGAAGCCCTCCCATACCTCGGAGAAGCGGGTGTACATCCGGCAGCGAACGTAGGCGATGGAGTGCCCCGGGTTGGTGCCGTCATGGTTCAGAACCTTGAATCCCGCCGCGCGCAAATTCCTGGCGATGGCGATGTCCTCGACCATGTGATTTTGCACCGACTCGTGGCCTTTGATCTTTTCGTAGGAATCCCGACGAAACAGGACAAACTGGCCGTTTGCCGCCCCAAAACATCGCAGAGATCCTTTGGCCCAGTGGGGGAGGTAAAAGAGGATGAAGAGATGCACGAAGGGGATGACGAGCTTTTCGCTCCATGTCAGGGATTCGAGGTAGGGCCATAAGGACAGCAGATCCGCCTTTTCCTGGTGAGCCAAGTTGATGGCATGGGCAAGGGTGATGTCGGAAAAGCGTGTATCGGCATCGACAAAGAGGAGGTAGTCGCCCTTGGCTTCCTGGGAGAGTTGATGGCAAGCCCAAGGTTTTCCGACCCATCCTGCGGGAAGTGGTTTACCGGCGATCAATCGGATCCGGGGATCCCCCTGGGATCTTTGTTGGACTAGATGGGCCGTGCCATCGGTCGAGTGGTCGTCGAGGACAAGAATTTCGAGGATCGGATAATCACTATCGGAAAGTGTGCTCAAGCACGGACGAAGGCGTGCCTCCTCATTCCGGGCGGGGATCAGGACCGAGACGCGGGGGGGCGGGTTACAAATCGATGTGATTTCCGGAAATCGGAAACATTTCAGGTTCAAAAGGTAGTTGAGGGAGATCCAACCGAGCCCTCCAAGTATAAAAATGTGAAGGTAATCAATCGGGACCACTTGGGAACGGTAGCAAAAGGGAGGGAGCGAATAAAAGGTTATGAAACTTCAGGAGGCCGCAGTTTTATGAGTTTTTATACATATAATCTTAAATATATAAATACATAATATATAATACTTTATATATCAAGTTGATTAAAATTCTTGCCTAAACACCGTTTTTTCACATACTATGACAATTCTATTATGAATAAGTTTTGGAAAAATCTTAACTGTTTGGCCTCGGATCATGCGCTTCCGCCGGCCCTTGTGTCTGTTTTTAAGAACGCTTTGGGTGAGGATTCCACCTCCCTGAAGTATTTGACCTTCGTTCTTTCGCCCAATGGACCGGGAGGGCAGATTGATCGCGATATCCTTGAGGAAAACTTCAACATGGTGGATACCGCTCGCAAGTACCACCTCTCTTTGCCTGAGGTTCAGAAGGCGATTCAGATGTTTGTCGAAAGGCGTGCCATTCCGGTTCGGGAAGGTGCTCCTACGAAGGAATTGGGGGGCTTGAACGGTCGCAACGGTCACGGTCAGGAGGTCACCCGCCGTCTGCCTCCCCCCTTGGGACCCTATCCGGTCTGCGGTGCAACGATTTCCCGTTTGGACTCCCGGCGCAGCGACGGGGGCGAGGTCGTGGAGGTCGGGGAAGGCTACGCCATGGTGTACTGGGCCAAGGCAGCCAAAAAGACCAAGGTTTCGATTGCCCGGCTACGCGATGTCCGTCTGTTCAAGGTGAAGTCCCCCGCTGGCGCCGATGAAGGGGGATCCCCGAAGCCAAAGCGGAACGGTCATACTTCCGGAAAAAGCAAGCGGAACGGTTTGATCTCCAAGGTGCGGGCTCGTTCGACCGGCAAGTCGGTGGTTCGGCTCAGTGCAAAAAAGCGCCGTTAAGTTTTCACCGGGGAATCCCCTGGATCCTTGGCTATCCTCTCAACGACTATTCCCCCCGTACGACTGGGCTGAGGTGTTCGGCAGGAGTGCCCCCGTCGAGATCGATCTGGGGGCGGGCGACGGGGTATACGCGGAAGCAAGGGCCAAGCGGGAACCCGGCACCAACTTTGTGGCGGTGGAACGACTTCTTGGTCGGGCCAAAAAAATTGCAAAAAAAGCGGTTCGAAATGATCTGGTCAATCTGAAGGTTCTGCGGATCGAATCGTGGTATTTCATCAAAAATCTCTGTGCCCCTGAATCTTTGGCCGCCATCACCCTGCGGTATCCGGATCCTTGGCCCAAGCGCAGGCACCAAGGAAACCGAATCCTAAACCGCAACTTTGCGGAGGATGCCGCTCGGGCGGTCGCAAGGGGGGGGCTTCTCAAATTGACCACAGATGCTTCGGAGTACTTTGAGTGGGCATGCAGGGAGATGGCCGACTCTGTTTCGTGGATTCCGGATTCCTCGTGGACAGGGGAACGCGAGCCGACAAGCGAGTTCGAAGAGCTGTTTGCGAAAGAGGGGCGGGAACTTTATCGGCGGGCCTGGCGAAAGGCCTGATTAAGCCGACTTGCTGAGTCGTTCCACCCTTGGTCCCGCCAGAAGTTCCCGGGCCGCCCAAAGGCGCTCGAGTGTGGTCTCCGGGGATGGACATTTTGACAGAGCGGGGAGTATCTCCTCGCGGGTGAGATTCCCGATGGATTGACCGGCGAACCAGTGACCCCCTTGACCCAGCAGGTTGTATCGCATTTTCGCGTAATCGGTCAGGTCGTACGCGATCGCAAGGTTATGAAGGCGAAGGATCTCGCGGAAATTCGCCTCTTTGGGCGCTTGTTCCCATGAGGGAAGTCCCTTGTCCCATGTCTCTCTCCAGCGCTCGGGCAGAGCCTTTTTCCACTGCTGTTGCAACCTGTGTTCAATGGGGGGAAGGAGTTGGTCCACATCGTTCAGCTTGGCGACTGCGTCCGCATGTTCATCGAAGTCGGAGGGGCGGGCAGCGCCGATCGATAGGGTGTGGATTCGCGGGTCACGAAGGCAGAAAAGGGCATTAAACGCCATCGGGGTCAGGGGCTGAGTCAATGTCTGAAGCGTGGCAGGGGGCTGATAAAGCATTCCACCTTTGTCGTTGGGACTGATAATGAAGACCCCCATATCGTTCTTTTGGGCTGCAGCGAGGGAGGGGGTGTGTTCCTGAAAGATGTAGTACCAGTGAAGATTCACATAATCGAAGCGACCGCCTTGGCACAACTCCTCAACCAGTTCGGGGGATCCGTGGGTCGAGAAGCCAACCCATCGGCAGAGCCCCTCCCTCTGCCACCTCCTTGCCCGGTCGAGGCATCCTCCTGGCCGGAGCGACCACTCCAAAAGCTCCCGATTATTGATTCCATGAAGGGAGAGAAGATCGACCCAGGGGAGACCCAGTCGGGAAAGGGAAGTCCGGAAAATCTTTTCAAATGCCTCCGGATCCTGTTGCGGGGCCACTTTGGTCTGAAGAATGAACCGTTCCCTCGGAATCTTTTGCAGGACGGGGCCGAGTTGGGCTTCCGAGGTCCCGTATCCCCGGGCTGTTTCGATGTGGCTGATGCCCAGTTCAAGGGCACGGTGAATCGTGGCCTCGAGGTTGGCCTGGTTGTCCGGGGGAATCGGTTTGGGCGGGTCCTCATCCCAGCGGTGTTGAAAACGCATCCCGCCACAGGTCAGGACGGGCATGGAAAGTCCGGTTCGGCCGAACCTACGGGTTGGAATCATTCTCCTGCAAATTCCAGTAGAGCGTGAAACTTGATTCCGATCTTTTCGAGCCGTTTCCTGCCGCCGAGGTCGGGAAGATCCACCAGAAACGATCCTGCTTCCACGACCGCTCCCAAGGTCCGCAGAAGAAGAACGGCGGCTTCGGCTGAACCTCCGGTCGCGACCAGATCATCCACGAGAAGGACTTTTTGCCCGTTTCCAACGCAATCCTGGTGAAGTTCGAGGGTTCCCGAGCCGTATTCCAGGGCGTATTCGCGCTGGATTGACTTGTAGGGAAGTTTCCCAGGCTTACGGATGGGGATGAAGCCGGCACCCAGAATCTGGGCGACGATTCCGCCAAGAATAAATCCGCGCGCCTCAATTCCAGCGACGAATTCGGGAGGATTGCCAAGGAAGGGCTTTGCCATTCGCTCACAAGCAGTTCGAAGCGCTTGTCCGTTGCCCAGAAGGGGGGTGATATCCCTGAACATAATCCCTTTTTTCGGGTAGTCAGGAACGGTCCGGATATGGGAGAGAAGGGGGTCAGGGGTCATGGGAGGGAAGATTCGCCCGAAGGCAAGAATGGCGCAAGTTTCCATCCCAGATTGACGCTGGACATGACAGAGGGGTTTCGGGATATTTCAAGGATGAGCGTACAAATTCACACAGCAAAAGAGGGGAACGGAACGGTGGTGCAGCTTCAGGGGAAAGTGGATGCGACGAGCGCCCCGTCCGTTGAGCAGGCTCTGGTCGGGGTCATCGAGCAGGGGGAGAAGCGTTTGGTCATCGATTGCGCGGGACTTGATTTTATCAGCAGTGCGGGTTTGCGTTCCCTTCTCCTCGCCGTGAAAAAAATGAAAGCTGCGGGCGGCGGAATCGCCTTGGCCGCCCTCCAGCCGAATGTGAAAGAGGTTTTCGACATCAGCGGTTTTTCCGCCCTCTTCACGATCCACGGCTCCAAAGCCGACGCGCTCAAGTAAGTTCACCATCTTGGTTGTCCCACCGTCTTGCTCCAAAGACGCGAATGGGGATCAGGAGGTCGGGGTGGGAGCGGATTTCGATTTGCGCAACAGCAGAATGTTTTTGTCCCCCACCCTGCGATACTCGGCCGCATCCACCATCTTTTTGACCAGATGGATCCCGAGGCCTCCCAGCTGACGGTTTTCGATGGCTGATACCAGATCGGGGTCTTCCACTTCCAGGGGGTTGAATTCGCGACCCCGATCCTCAAACTCCATCTCCACGTTGTCGACCACCACCCGGAAGGTGATGTGGATCGGGTGAACCCCCTGCTCATCAAACCCGTACTTGATAATGTTGGTAAGGATCTCCTCGATCGAGACAAGGAGATGATAGCGGAGCCGACCCCCGATGTCGTGCTGGGTGGCGAAGCTCTCAAAGATCGAATTGACCCGCAGGAGATCCTCAATGCGGTTCTTGACCGTCACCTTCACCTCCGGGTGTTTCATACGGAGGAGTGGATCAGGGCTTGGAGTCCCGCCAATCGGAAAACATGAGCTGTTTCGGGGCCGACTTTTTCGAGGGCGAAGCCACTTCCATGAGCTTGGGCAGTTTTGGTGGCATCGATACACAGGTGCACAAATGCGGACGCGGCATAGGGGACTGCCGCGATATCGAATCGGATCGGTCCCCGGTGGGCACCCAGGAGTTCCCGCAGGGCGGCACGAAGCGAGCCGACGCGGACGGCATCCATTCTTCCTGTAAAAAAGACACGAAGGGTTCCGTCCTTGATTTCGTGCGTGAAGAGGGGCGTTTCACCGTCCGCCACAAGATGATCCATTCCCGTGAGGGAGAATACCCTTCGGATTTCCGGGGGGCAGTGGGTGATACGGAAAACACCATTGCGACGCTGCAGCTCCCTTGCCGCCTCAAAAATCAGCCGGAGGACGGCGGAGCCGATATAGGTGACGTCCTGGAAAATGCAGGTGAGGTTGGTGGGTTGCCGGTCCAACTCCGCCCGGAGGGGAAGCTTGAGATTCTGGCTTGCGATGGTGTCGAGGCGCCCGGAAAAGGTAAGGGTGATTCCTGAACCGTCTCGGTGAGCGGTCATTAAATCCATGGGGAAAGTATGTTCTCGGACAGGGATTGCCGCAACCCCATGTTTTCAGCTTTCCTCCCGATGAATCCGGCTCAGGTAGGTCCTGGACTCCTCCGTGGGTGGGGCATCGAAAAACTGCCTTGTGGCCCCCATCCAATGCAATCGGTGGTTTTGCAGAAAGGCCACCTGACCTCCCAAATGGCGAGCGAAACCGGTGGCATGGGTGGCAAGAACCAGGGTTTTGCCCGAGCCCCGGATCGTCTCCAAGGCATCCATGACCTCGCCCGTCATTTCCGGGTCGAGAGCGGACGTGGGTTCATCGAGAACCAAAATTTCAGGATCATGCCCCATGGCGCGTGCCAGGGCGACGCGTTGCCGTTGACCTCCTGATAACTCCGAGGGACGGTGCCGGATGTGGCTGAGAAGTTGAAATCGCTCGAGAAGGGTGTGAGCACGGGTCTTTGCATCGGAGCGGGAAAAGCCGTGGGCACGGATGAGGGGAAGGGTGATGTTCTCCTCCGCGTTGAGGTGGGGAAACAGGTTTCCGTCCTGAAAAACAAACCCGAGGCGGCGGCGATGTGTTCTCAAATCGGACTCGTTGGCCGAGAGCGGGTTTCCATCGACCAGGATTTGTCCCTCTTGGGGAATTTCAAGCCCTGCGAGAAGTCGGAGCAAGGTGGACTTCCCACCTCCCGATGAACCAAGCAAAAGCAGGGGTTCATGGCTCGGGATCCGAAGGGATATGTTCCGGATGGCCCACTGGTCTCCGTAGCAACGTCCCGCGTTCCGTGCCTCAATTTGCATAGGCGAGGGATTTTTCCCAACGACGGGTCAGGAACGACAAGGGGGCGGTCAGGAGAAGATAGGCCAGGGCAAGGGGGAGGTAGGACTCAAGGGTGCTGTAGGTGAAAGCGTTAATTTCCTGCGCAACGTGGGTGAGCTCGGTCACGGCAATCAGGGAAAGGAGGGAGGAGTCCTTGATCAGCGATGCGGTTTGGCTGGCGAGGGAGGGAAGGCAGTTTCTCAGGGCGAGGGGCGTGATGACCTGGGTGAATGTGTCGTGAGGGGTGAGTCCGATCGCCCGTGCCGAGGTAAGGGTGGATTGTGGAATCGAGAGCCAGGCTCCGCGAAAAATCTCGGAAAAGTAGGCCGCTTCGAAAAGGGAAAGGATCAGGATTCCCGCGAGGAAGCGGTTTTCCAAGCCGAGTGCGCTGCCCACGATGTAGAAAAGGACAAGGATCTGAACCAGCAAGGGTGTTCCACGAATCAGCTCGACGATCAGGGTGCATAGTTGTCGGACAGGCAACCATCCCTTCAAACGGCCGGCAGTCAGAGCCAAGCCGAGGGCAAGCGAGAGAATCAGGGAAACGGCACTGAGGACAATCGTGGAAACCCACCCCCGGAGAAACTTTTCGCGGTAGGTCCAGACCGCCTCCCAGTGCCACTCCCAGTGCAGGCTGGAGAAAGATAAGGCCAAAAGACCCCCCAGAAGGGTGAGGACGAGCAGAAAGGAAACGATCGGCAGGTAGGATGGGGTCCGGGTGGGGTTCAAGGGGATGGGTTGAAGATGAAGGGGATGCCGGCTTGTCGAAAGAGGAGCTCCTCCTGCGAGAGATATTTTTTTGCCAGTTTCTCAAAACCTTTCTGTTTTTGAAAAGAGAGAAGGAAGATATTCACCTGTTGGAGAAGTTCGTGGTCGGATTGCCGCAACCCGAAAGCCCACTTTTCCTCGCGAAGGGGGGTGAGGAGCGCTTTTGTGGTTTGTGGGTAGCGTTGTTGGGCGCGCGCGACGGAGAGTTGGTCGTAGAGAAACGCATCCGCCTTTCCCTGGCTAACCTCCAGATAGGCAGCCGCGTCCTTTTCCACCACAAGATGCTTTGCCTTGGGAAAAAGTTTTTCCACAAAAAGATGTCCGCTGGTGCCTCGCTTGGTGACAAGGGTGCGGTCGGGGCTGTTGAGATCACGGGCCTCCTGGATGCTGGGATCCTGTCGGGTGAGCAGGGCGAGGCCGATTTGGGCGTACGGTTCGGAGAACTGGATTGTTTTGGATCGTTCCGGTGTCACGGTGAGGGAGGAGAGGATCAGGTCGATCTTTTTCGTGAGGAGGGCGGGGATGAGTCCGTCGAACGCAAGGTTTTCGATCTGCAGGGGACGATGGAGAGACTGGGCGAGCTCTTGGGCAAGCTCGACACTCAGTCCGGACGGCTTGCCCGTCGCATCGGTCATTTCAAACGGCGGGTAGGCCAGCTCCATTCCCACGATGAGGGGAGAAGGAGCGGGACTGGCAAAGAGGGCCAGTGGGAGGAGAAAAAGAGGCGAAAGGCGGAGGATCAAACTCGGGAAGCGTCGACGAGCTTCTTGTTCATCTCGCGGAGACGACGACTGAGGATGGTGCCGAGGCCGACGAGAAACATGCCGCTGATCTGATGATTGTTGTTCATCAAAAATTCCAGTTGGGGCCACGAAATGCCCCAGACGAGGGAGGACTCGGTCGGGAAAATACTGGCCGAGGTGGGGCCGGGGTCGAAAATCGAGATTTCCCCGAACGTGTCCCCCGGCTTCAGTTTGGCGAGTTCGAGCTCGGAATTCTGGCCTTGGCGGCGGACCGAGAGTTCGCCTGCGACAACGATGTACATTTTTCCAAGCTGGGCGCCCTCATCCACGAGGTTGTGAGGGGGTTCGACCGAGATGAATTCTCCGTACCCTGCCAACGCGGAGCGGGCCTCATCGCTAAAGTGCTCGGTGATACCGCTGGCAGGTAATGTGGCGTGAGCGAGGGGATCGGACATGATTGATGGATTATGCTGGGGAATCGAGACGGGTCAACAGCTACGGGTTTGCAGGGCGCTTTTATTTGGGCGGGGCGGCGGGTTGTGCGGGGATCAGTTTCGGTCGCTCTTGTTGGAGGTTGGCGGGTTTGGAGGAGGAGCTGCCAAGGTCCGCCTTGCGAAGGTGGGAGGGAAGGGTGGATGGGGTGGGGTCGACTTGGGAAATCCAGCTGGTACGGCGGATCGATTCGGGTTTGACCGTTCCGTCGGCGTTGAGTTGGAACTGAACGACCGAGTCTTGTCCGATGCGTGTGGCCTGGCGGTGATCGAAGCCGTCGATCTCCCAGGAACCCTTGTCAAAGGAGTCGAGTCCCGCCTCTTTTTTCCAGATCGTACCGTAGGTGTCTTTACGCCATTCGGTTCCGTCGCTGTCGTATTTCCAGAAGGTGGAATTCTTCGGGACAGCTTCAAGGTAAAGATTCCGGCCGAAGGGACGGCTGGTGGAGGAGGAGCGTGGATCGCCCTCGAGGAGGAGCTCCCCGGCTGAAAGTGAGGCGGGAAGGGGAAGAAAAAGTAGAGGGGCCAGGGAGAGCCAACGCACCTGAACATTTTATGAAAGATGAGGGGGGAAGCAATAGGGAAGCTTGAGAAGGCTTGTGGGGTGCGTATGATTGGGATC
>RFMG01000109.1 GCA_009927835.1 Verrucomicrobiota bacterium
CCCCCCAGTCTTCAATCATGGCACTGAAAGCTCTCGAGCCCCTCGAACAGTTTGCGACCGATGTCATCCTCGATCGTGCCGCAGGTCGCCGGGCCTCCCTTCTCAAACCCCTTCTTCTCCTGCTCGCCACCTTCTACGCAGGCATCATGCGGGTCCGCGCCCGCCTCTACCAAGATGCCCTCTTTCGCCGCTACTCGGTCGGCGTGATGGTCATCAGCGTCGGCAACCTCACCGTGGGCGGAACCGGCAAGACCCCCGTCGTTGAAAAACTCGCCCGCTCGCTCCAGGAAGCGGGCCGCCGCGTTGCCATCCTCAGCCGCGGATATAAAAGCGTCCCCAAACCCCTCCTCACCCGCCTCGCCGACAAGTTTCTCCCGGGCCGCACCCCGTCTCCCCCCCGCGTCGTCTCCGACGGAAAATCCGTTCTTCTCGATTCCGCACAGTCCGGCGACGAACCCTTCATGCTCGCCCGCAACCTCCCGGGCGTCGCCGTCCTCGTCGATTCCGACCGCGTCAAATCCGCCCGCCATGCCATCCGCCACTACCGTGCCGACACCCTCCTCTTGGACGACGGCTTCCAGTACCTCCGCCTCGGCGACCGCTTCAACCTCCTTCTCGTCGACCGACAAAACCCCTTCGGCAACCAACACGTCCTGCCCCGCGGCGTCCTTCGCGAACCCCCCGATGCCCTTCGCAGGGCCGACCTTATCCTCCTCACCAAATGCGCAGGCAATGAACACGCCGAGTTGGAAAAAAAGATCCGCCGCCACAACCGTCACGCCCCCATCCACCCCTGCAGCCACCACCCCCTCCACCTCGAAGACCTCCTCACTGGCGAGAAAAAACCCCTCTCCTACCTGCGGGGCCTTCGGGTCGGTGCCATCGCCGGCATCGCCGTGCCGGAAAGCTTCTTCCAAGGCCTGATCAAACTCGGCGCCGAAATCGTCTACCAACGCTCCTTTGCCGACCACCACCGCTTCATCGCCCCCGAGGTCGAAAACGCCCTCACCCGCACCCGCGCGCGACGCGGTCTCGCCCTCATCACCACCGAAAAGGACTCCGTCCGCTTCCCGCCCTTCCCCCCGCGCGACATTCCCGTCCTCTTTTTGCGCGTTGAAATCTCCCTGCTCGACGAAACCAAAACCTTCGAGAACGTCATCCGCCAGTCGCTCCGAATCCGCTGACCCCCGCCCACGCTCACCCCTTGAAAAACCCCATCCCGAAATTTGTCTCCGCGATGGCCGTCCTCCTCGGAGGCATCGATCTGTTTCGCGGTTTCATGCACACGGTCATTCTTCCCTACTCCGCCACCCACATCGCCTGTCTCGATCTCTCGGGTCCCACCGCCTCCGATCTTCTTCGCCTTCTCGGCCTTTTCGGAATCTCCAACTTCATCACCGGCGCCACCCTCATCCTCACCGGCCTCTACGCCCGCCCGATCGCCCTCGCCCTGCTCGGCCTCATCCCCGCTTTTTATGGACTGGGCCTCCTTGCGATCCACGTCGCCATGAATCCGTATCCGCCCTCCACCGCCCAGTGGGGTGGTCGCCCCTTCATGGTGGTGAATCTTTCCCTCTACGTGCTCACCTTCCTCGCCGGCCTTCTCGCTCTGCGGCAAAGGAAAACAAAACCCTGAATCCTATCCCTACTCCCTGACCAGGCTCACCCGCCAAGCGTGCGCCCCATCCGGCCGCACCCGATCCCAGTAACGGCACCGCGCCGAATCCTCCACTCTCCATCCGATTCGGAAACTTCCCGTAATCTCCTGCAAACCCAGCCGCCTCGGTCCGGGTTGCCGCGTCTCCAACTCACTGAACGAAAGGATGTGCAACCTCCCCCCCGGGCTCAGCACCGCCTCCAATCCCCGTATATAATCCTTTCTCTCCTCATCCGAAAATGTGTGAAACAGAGCGCAGTCGAGCACCGTCCTCGCCTTCAGCCCGCTCTCCGCCAACCGCAGGGCATCGCCCAAAACAAATTCGGGCGACCGGCTCAGCCCGGCCTGTGCCGTTTTTTTTCGGGCCCGCTCCAACGCCTCAGGCACCGCATCCACACCCTTCACCACCAACCCGTGCCGGGCCAGCTCGATCGCATTGTCTCCCGTGCCACAGCCCAGATCCAGGACGGGCGATTCGAACTTCCCCTGCTCGATCCACCGGACTACCTCCGGTTGCGGCCGATCGATCTGCCAGGGGGGAATCCCCTCCGCATACATCTCCGCAAAATCACGCCCCCCGTCGCTCATCCCCCAAACCTAAATCCCATCCACCCACTCGCCACCCAGATCTTTCCAAAACGGCGTGAAGCGCTTCACCCGATACCCCTCCGGCACGGTCACCATCACCTCCGCCGGCACCACCTCCACCTCCACCTTCTGCCTCAACCTCTCCACCGTCTCCCGCCACCTCGGCGAGGGCGACTCGGTCACCGCCAACCTCTCCACCCCCTCCTGTCTCATCCACTCCAAAATCTCCTCCACCGTCTCGCCCACCCGCACCTCATCCGCCGCCTCCACCGCACTCTCGTACAGAAAGAAGATCCGCTTGAAGCTCAGCCCCGCCTTTTCCAGAAACGGCCGGTCGAAGACAAATACGCTCCGCGCCTCCGGATGCCTCCGCAACGCCGGATCCTCTTTCGACAGCGAATCCCCGTGCAGCCACACCCCCGTCTTCATTTTGAGAAAAGCCTCCGCTCGAGCTCCGGATACGTCGCGTCAAACGGACACTTTGCCGTGCACCGCTCACACCACTCTTTCCCCCCGTTCTCCTGGATGTTCTCCCGGTTGAACAGATAGGCCCGGTGACTGAAGGTCGACGCCACCCACTGCCACGACAACGCGTTGCTCGCCGGATCCCCATCCAGCAGATGCCGATAAAAAAACCGCTCCCCCGCCTTCCAACCCAGCTTGCGGAAATGCACCACAAACGAGGCAAACCACATCCGCGCATGGTTATGGAGATAACCCGTCTCCACCAACTCCCGCACCGTCTCATCCATGCAAACCAACCCCGTTCGACCCTCCACAATCTCCCTCGGCAACTCCTCCTCCGCCCCGTTCCCCAGCGGAACCTTCGCCGCCTCCCGATCCTCATAAACCCCGTCTCCCCACAACCCGTACAGGTGCCGCCAAAACTGCCGCCACCCCAGCTCCTGCCAGAACTTCACCGCATCGTAGCTCTTCCCAAACCGCTCCCGCACACTCTCCGCCACCTCCCGGATCCCCAACACCCCGTGCCGGATATAAAACGAAAGCCGGGAAACATTCCCCTTCAGCTTGTTCCGCGTACTGGCATACCCCTGCACCCGAAACTTTTCCAACGCCTCCAACGCGGCTTTCCTCCCTCCCACGTGGACCGACTCCCTCGCCTCTTCGATTTTCTCGCAATACATCCCCACCATCGCCTTCGCCAAACCCCGGGCCTGCTCCCCCTCGACCCCGTAAATTTAGGCAGAACCATCCGCTGACCTTACCACAACTCCCCTGCGGTCGACCTGGCTTTACCGCCGAGTCTTATCTCCGAACTTTTTTTGATCTCCCCGTCGTCTCCTTAAACCCCAGATCCATCATCAATTGATGGAGATCCTTCTCCAGCACAGTCGTCTTGAAGTAGCGCCGATTACGACATGGCGGCATCGGCACCGTTTTCATCGGGCGCATCAGGATTTTGCGGAAGGTTTTAAAATCCATCTTATTTATATTTTTCATGGTTCTTCTTAAAGTCAAGAAGTGCCTGTTGAAAGGCCTCCCCGATATCCCTCTCCTCCATCCAGCGCTTCAACACCAACTCCCCTTTGCCATTTACCACGTCCAGATGCGGCCAACCGTGACACGTGTCATATCGGGCCGCCAGCCTCCACTCGCCGTCCTCCCTCAGCTTTTCAAGCCGGATCACAAACGAAACCATCTGCCCCTTATGGGTCATATACTCCGTTGCCAACCGCACCCCTGGCACCAGCAACGTCCAGTAATCCCGCTCCCCCATCCATGATTAAACCGCTCAAAACCCAAAAGG
>RFMG01000276.1 GCA_009927835.1 Verrucomicrobiota bacterium
AGCAACGAGTGGCGCGGCTTTGCTGAAACCAGAGGCGGAGCGGTCGATGGCCGAGTTGCTTTTTAGCAAAGCAGCCCTGGTGACACCGAATCTGGATGAGGCGGCCCGGTTGGTGGGAAGGAAGTTGAGAAATCCTGAGCAAGCGAAGGAAGCGGCCCGGGAGTTGGCAAAAAAATGGAAGGTTCCGTTTTTGGTGAAGGGGGGGCATCTCAATCTGGCCAAGGCGGAGGATTATCTGGCTTGGCCGAACGGAAGGTTAAAAACTTTCTCAGCGATACGTTGTAAAGGGGTGGAGACGCATGGGACGGGTTGCACCTACTCGGCAGCGATCTGTGCTGGATTGGCCCAAGGGGCTTTCTTTGGAAAAAGCAGTGGGGAAGGGGAAGAGGTTCATCACGCGAGCCATTCGGGACCATCTCAAATTGGGTCGGTATACGCCTTTGAACCATTTGCAGGCGTGATTGGAACGATTCGCAAAAGGAATGGGAGAATGTAGGAGAAATACCTTTTTTAGCGGATTTTAAATGGCTGGTGGTGGGGAGGTGGACGGGATGGCGGTTGATCCTTGAAGGATGCGCGAAGCTCTTCGCAATGTTGAAGCCAATCGAAAGAGGAGGATGGTGGATGGGGGATGGCCTCGTCGCTGGGGGGAACCTCACGCAGCCGCAGTGCGCTACTCCTGGAGGAGTCGGAGCACCTTTGCCTTGGTTTTTGTGTCGGCATATTGAGTTAATATATCCTGAAATCGAGGTGAGGCGGGGTCGATTCTATTTTTACGAACCAAAATTAGGATATCTTGGAGATCGGATGACAACTGCCGAGAGCTGCTTTTGAGAGAGTGCAGTTTCAAGGCGAGGAGATGAAACAAACTAACGACCGGCAATGTTGTTCCAGCAAAATCCTGTTTCATGTGTTCACTCTCCAGCAGCTGGTAGGT
The DNA here is from genome assembly GCA_009927835.1 of Verrucomicrobiota bacterium. GTDB lineage: Bacteria > Verrucomicrobiota > Verrucomicrobiia > Methylacidiphilales > Verrucolacustridaceae > Verrucolacustris. The sequence continues at coordinate 938 of RFMG01000276.1, forward strand.
TTTGAGATCTGTTTTCATGAGGTCGAGAGGGGGACCGCTTTCGCGTGTCTTTTGAAATTGGAGAAAAGCGGGGGTTTCCAGCAGTAGGGTGTAGTGGTGAAGCTCTGCCCAGTTTTTCCAAGCCGAGACGCTGTTTTCAGGGATGATCAAGTCGACATCCAGCGTGGTGCGAGGATGTCCATGTGCGAAAACTGCATGTCCCCCAATGAGGAGAAAAGGAAGGCCTTGAAGCCCAGCCTGAGCAAGCCGATGGGGAAATGGGGGGATGACGTTCACTTGATACTATCTCATCCCACTCTGGACATGGGTCAATGTTTGTTCTGCGAGAAGTTTCCCAATTTACGGGGGACGGAGGATGAGTCGGGGCAAACCCTATTGCCTGAGGAAAAAGGTTTTCTTGGTTGCTTCCGGGTGGCCATTTAAAATCCTCACGATGAGGACGAGTTGGCCGATGCGTCGGCCTTTGGTTCCGGTGGCGTTGGCGGGTTTGATGGGGACTGTGATGGGTTTGGGGTGGGGGCAAACTCCCTGGATCTGGCTGGGGTTGGCCGTTTTAGGGGCGGTTGTTTCGTGGTGGGGACCGAAGAAGTGGAGAACGCCTGCGATTTGGTTCTTCGTTCTGGGGGTGTTTGCCATTTATGCGGGGGCTCGGGCCTATGCTCCACCGCGGGATTCGCTGAGGGCTCGGGCGGGAAAGGAGGGCGGGTCCGTGCGGATTGAGGGCTGGATTGCCGAGTTGCCGACGGAGCGCGTTTGGGAAAATGGGGAAAAGGCGATGGAGGCCGAACTGGAGGCCACCTCCCTTATGGGAGAGTCCGGTTGGGAGCGGACGAGCGGAAGGGTTTTGTTACGGGTGAACCCGGCTCCCGAAAAAATGCCCGCGGTGGGGGAGGTCGTTCGGGTAGAGGGATACCTGACTTTGCCGGAAAGGCCGAAAAATCCGGGGGAGTTTGATCGGGTTCGCCACCTGGAGTCGAGGGGGTTGGATTACGTTTTCAAGGTGCGAGCGGAGAATTTGGAAAGTGGTGGAGAAAAAGAAGGGGTTTGGTTGGCAAAAACGGCGGCGGGGCTGCGTGCGCATATGCTTGAGGCGACATCATTGGGGTTAGAGAAGGATCCAGAGGCGTCGGGGTTGATTGCGGCCATGCTGTTCGGATACCGAGACGGAGTTGGGGAGGAGTTGAGAGAGTCCTTTCGTGCAACCGGAACACTCCATCTGTTTGCGGTCAGCGGCCAAAATCTGGCGGTGGTGGCGGGCCTGTTGCTTTGGATTCTGGCCCTGACGGGTGCGGTGAAGTGGAGGTGGGCGTGGATGACATTACCGGCGGTGTTTCTCTTTTGTTTGGCAACGGGAATGGAGGCAAGTGCGGCGCGGGCCTTCGTCATGACGGGGGTGCTTTATTTGGGATGGATTCTGGGCAGGCCGATGGATCCGGCCAACTGGCTGGGATCGGCTTTGCTAGCGCTGCTGATCTGGGATCCGAGGCAGGTGGGAGATACGGGGTTTCAACTTTCGTTTCTGGTGGTGGCGGGACTGATGGTTTTTGCGGGTCCGATCCAGGCAAGGTTGGTTGGATGGGGGTTGCCGGACCGCTGGATTCCGGTCCGGTTGATCACTCCGTGGAGAAGGGCGGTACAGGGGTTATGGACGGCTGGGGCGACGCTGGTGGCCGCGTCGATCGCGGCCTGGGTGGGGTCCTTGTTGCCGGGAATCCTTCTGTTTCATCAGGTCACCCCGGTCGCCCTGACGGCGAATGTTGTGGCAGCACCGATGGCAGGAGCAGTGACGGTTTTGGCGGCGGTTTCCTCGGTGATGGCACCTTTCTTTTCCACAGGGGCGATCGGGGTGAATTGGTTGAATGCGCGATTGGTGCATTTGTTGGCGGGAGTGTTGGGATGGATGGCGACCTGGCCAGGAGGCCATTTTGCGGTGGCGGATCCGAGTGTGTGGCTCGATCGAGGACCCGCGGTGGAGATTGTGGCGGTGGAGGGGGCCGCGCCGACCATGGTGAGAGGAGAGGGAGGAAAGTGGCTGATGGATCCTGGATCCAAGGTGACTTGGGCAAACTCGGTACGACCGTTCCTGAATTATTGGGGAGTGAATCGGCTGGATGGGGTGATCCTGACGGCGGGAGTGGCGAGACGATCGGGGTGTGCTCAGGACCTGATGGATTGTCAGACGATCGGATGGTGGGGGGAGTCGGGGATGGGAGGGAGGTCAGGAATTCTAAAACAGTGGAGATCGGAGATGGCGCAACAAAAAGAGGGCAGGAGATTTTTCAGGGCGGGAGATCGGCTGGAGTTGGGAAAGGATTGGAGAGTGGAGGTGCTTTGGCCTCCGGAGGAGGGTGGGACAGGCAAGGCGGAGGAGGATGGACTGGTTTTGCTTCTGCTTTGTGGGGAGGAACGATTGCTGTGGGCTGGATCGATTTCGGGAGAGGTGGAACAAAAGTTGGTGGAAAAATATGGGGAGAAATTGAGGGCGGGTGTTTTGATCCAGGGACCGTCCCCAGCGATGAATCTCACGGAAGGTTGGCTGAAGAGCGTCCGTCCGATTTATCTGGTTCGCTCATGGAAGGCTCTGGCGGATGATCCCTCCCTCTCGGTCGAATTCCATCAAAATGCGAAGGAGATCGGGTTGACCTTGGTGAAGTTGCAGGAGAGCGGGGCGGTGCAGTTGAAACCGGACTCCAAGAGCGGCGGGTGGCTGATCCGGAGGTGGCTATCGGAGTAGTTGAAAGTCACGGTTGTAACGGGCAACCGGCGGTAGGAGCTTGGGGAATTCCGGAAAGGGCGGGCAGGTCGGGGGTCAGAGGAGGGAGATGGAGCCGGGAAAAGAGATCGTTGAAGCCGGCAAGAGAGGTGCCGGGCCAGATCGCAGAGACCACCCCATCCGGTTGAACCAGAATGAAGCATCCGGATTTCTTGATCCCCAAGCGCTGGCCCAGTTGGGAATCGGGATCCCGAAGGGCCGGAAGGTTTGTTCCGGCTTTTGTCATGAACTCATGAATCTGGTTCGGCGCGCCTGCAAAAAGAAAAAACCAGGAGGCCTTTGTCTTGGCCTTTTCCACGGCGACGGCGAAATATTTTGCAAACTCGAGGCTGCAGTCGCAGTCATGGGAGAAGAAAACAAGCACCACCGGTTTTTCTTTGGGGAGTGAGGACCAGGGGGCGACTTGGCCATCCAGTCGGTACAGAACGCTCTGGGCGATATTTTGGCCTGTCGACTGGTTGAGGGTTTGGAGGTCGGAAGGGGGTGAAGGATGGCGGCGTGAGACTTTTTCGTTGGGCATGGCGGGTGCTTTCACATCGGGTCGGGTAAGTCCGTAGATCAGGGCCGCCAGAGCGACGAGGAACAGGGCGATGGGCCAGGGGGATTTCACAACAATCAATGCGCGGGCATGGCGATCCATGGAGGAACAACACTCCCCGGTTTCCAGCCGTTGCGGCGCCGGACCTCATCCTCCGTGAGGCGGGGATCTTTCAGATAGATGTAGTAGTCGTCCTGGCGTTCAAACAAGTCGCCTTTGGCTTCGCGGGTTTCGCTGACGACCATGGTGCTTGTGATCCGAATATGAAAATAGCCGCGGATCAGCTCATCATACTTTGGGGGAAGCAGCCTGAAGTGAAAAGGGATGAGGGTTTTGGCTGGGACAACCTCCCGGATCTTTGCATCGGATGCCTCGGAGCTTTCCTGGGGAACGGAATCCCAGCGTCCATCCGCCTGATAAAAGATGCGGATGGTAGGGCCCAAGATAAAGAAACGGTGGGACGGATCAAAGTTCTGGAGAAACAGATTCGCCCGAACATTTCCGTCCTCCATGGCGTCGAAGGAGTCCACATCGGCTCGGAGCTGGCGAAAGGCGATTTCCTCGGTGATTCGTTTTTTTTCCTGTTGCGCCCAGAGGTGCCGTCCTTGGGACCAGGCGATGATCCGGTCGGTTGAGTAGAGAAGGGAGGATCCCAAAAGGAGGGTCGATAGAAAGAAGGAGGCCGGTCCCCGCCAATCTCCAACGGGAGCGGCTTTGGGGGTTTCATCATTCGCCAGGCCTTGGGGGGTCTTTTCAAACACCGGTCCCTGTCTTTCGATCAGGGAGGAGCGAACAGGTGCGGCGGAGGGTTTTTCTGCGAGGGCCAGTTGTCCGGCGGACATTTGGAATACGCGGTCGGCAAGCGAGGCGAGTTGGTCGCCATGGGTGACGGCAAAGATGGCGAGTTTTCGTTCGTCCCGCAGTTCCTGAAGAACTTTGAGAATCTCCTCCTCGGCCAAGGGATCGAGATTGCTGGTGGGTTCATCCAGAAGGAGAAGGGCGGGTTCATTTTGGAGTGCGCGGGCCAAGGAGACGCGTCGCTGTTGGCCACCCGAGAGTTCATGGGGAAACGCATCCCAACGCTCTCCCATCCCCAAACGGGTGAGAAGATTTTGGGCACGGGAGTAAGCATGATGATGGGATTTGCCGGCCAGCAGGCCCGGCAGGGCGGCATTATCCAGCGCGGTAAGTCCGGGAAGGAGGGAGTTGGTTTGGAGCATGAAACCCATCCTGTGGGACCGGAGGTTGGCAAGTTTCCTGTGCGGAAGTTGGAGAAGGTCGGTTCCCTCCAAGCGCAGGGTTCCGTGATCGGGTCGGGCGAGTGCTCCCAGGATGGCCATCAGGGTGGATTTTCCGGAGCCGGAACGGCCACAAACGGCGACAAATTCGCCCACTTGGATATCGAGGGAAACCAGGTCGACGGCGGTGATGGAACCACGTCGGGCAGGATAGATTCGGCTGAGATTACGGGCGGAGAGGATGACACTCATTCGCTTTTTTCCCGGAGAAGTTGGTAGACCTCGCGACCTGCCAGACGCCAGGTGGGAAGCAGTGCGCCGAGTCCAGCGACCAGAGAACAAAGGAGCAGGCTGAGGAGGGCGGCGCAAATCTGGAAAGTGGAAGGGGGGAGTTCAAAAGTGACCCCGCGGGTGGCGAGGAGATACCCGAAAGTTCGGGCAAAGAGCGAGAGACCTGCGACACCCAGGAGAACTCCCAAAACGGCGCCCAAAAAAGCGCAGAGGGCGGCTTCCATGGCCAACCAAAAGCAAAGTCCCGTACGGGAAAGGCCCATGGCGAGCAGAAGGCCCAGTTCCGATTTCCGCTCGGCCACGATCCCGGCGTAAACCACAAAAAGGAGAAGTCCGCCCATCCAGAGGCCCACGAGAGCGAACACGATCGAGCCGGTGAGGATGGTTCGGATCGATTGGCGGACCTGTATTCCAAGTCCGGATCCGCTGATGACCTGAACTTCAGGGACGGAGGAGAGGGCGAAGCGCACATTTCCAGCCCCGGCTCCGGGCGACAAGCGAAGAAGGAAGGCAGAGGCAGAGCCGGTGAGCGGCGAAGTTCCGAACGTTCCCAATCCATGGGACCTGGATTCTTTGGCGAGCTCCTCGACGGTGGAGAAAGAACCGAAGACTGACCGCTCGGTGGGGCCAACCCCCGTCAGATCGAGCTTTCCCCAGACGACCAGAAGTTTGCCAAAAAAGTTCATCGTGGAACCCACGGGTTCGGGGCGGCGCCCACCGATCAAGATATCGCCTCGGGAGAAGGGGCGGGGCAGGTGTTCGCGAACCCAAGGTTGGAGTGTGAAATCGGTGGAGGGGTCGAAGGCGATGAGATCCGTTTCGCCATGGCCTCCATCCGAGGGGATCGAGAAGTGTCGTTGGGCAGAAACTTTTTCCACTCCAGGGAGAGATACGATTTGTTGGTAAACCGATGGATCGATCTGAGGGGCGTTCGGTTCCCCGGCAAGAAGGGCGGCAGTCAGGTTGTGGGTAACTCCCTTTGGCAGGATAAGGAGGTCGGCTCCCAGACGGTCGAGGGAGGTCTCGAGTCCGCGGCGGATGGAATCCCGGACGACCAGCGTAAGGAAGATCGAAGCGGAGCCGATGGCGAATGCGACGGCGAGAAGGAGATATCGGCCGGGAGTGCGTCGGGCCTCCTGGAGGACCAGACGGAATCCGATGGGAAAAAGGTGAAATCCTTGGGGCAGGGTGTTTAGACCGTGCAACTACGGCTGAATTTCATTTCCTCCACCTTGGAGGGTACGATGACGCAGTCGTGATGTCCGCCGAAGTTGGGCATATAGCCAACCTGTTCGAGGGTGTCCTGCCGGAAGACAAAGGCGCCGGACTCCATCCGCTGGAATCCCGAAAAGATCACCAAGGCATATTTCCCATCGTAGGTGGTGGCGATGGTTTGCGTGTCGACGCCGACATTCCGGAACTTTTTAACAATTTTCCAGTCCTTGGTCGTGACGACATACACATCGGACTTCATCGGCTTGGGGCGGAGAACGGTGAAGAAGCATTTTGAGCCGTCGATGGAGAAGTTGACGTGGAAGGGGGAGGGATATTCGCCCTGCCACTCCTTGTCCTTGATGAAGGTAACCCGTTTCCATGCCCGGGGGTCGTCGCTGGAGGTATCGAACACCGCAACGTTGTTCGCGCGGAGATTGTTCATCATGACCAGGTGATTTCCGGAAGGATTGAATCCCGTTTCGTGGATGGGGTTCCCGACCGAGGGGAGGGCGAGTTCCCAAGTGTCGGGGCTGTTGGAAACCTTTTTCACCGGCCAGTTGTCCGCAAGACCCTCGTTGGCCATCACGTAGCAGACGGGCTCCATCGTGGTGCGGTCGATGATAAAGCCGCCCCCGCACATGCGGAGGCCGGCGATGGAGTAGCGGTTGCGGGGATCGTGCAGGCAAAAATCCAGACCCGTCAGCGTTTGCGGACTTTCGCCGGGAGTCTGGCCT
>RFMG01000240.1 GCA_009927835.1 Verrucomicrobiota bacterium
CCCGGGCCGATCTGGATTCCGCCCTGAAGGAGCTGAACACGACGCGGGAGATGATCTCCTCCGAAAAACTGCCCCTCAGCAAAAAATTATCCCTAGCCGAAGACGACCTGGCCCTTGCCCGGAAAGAGCTGGATCTCGCCCAACGGGCGCGGGACATGAAAAACCTCGATCAATCCTCCCTCAAGGCGGAAATCAAGCAGCGCGAAGAGGAGAACACCTACATGCTGAATCTCCTGAATGAATTCGGCAGAAACTTTGGCGAAAAGAGCATCCATATCTCGGAGCGCGCAGCTCACCGCGAAAAGTTGGACCTGGCCAAAGCGACCCACGAAAACAGCAACGCCTCCCACGAGGACAAGTACAAAGCCTCTTTCCGGATCGTGGATGCCGCCCTGACACGGATCGGCGATCTCCTCGGCGGCCACAGCTATCCCGGCGTGGCCCTGGATGCCAAAGGAGGGTTGGTGGAGGGCAAGTTTGCCCAGATTGGGCCGATGGTGCTTTTCTCGTCTGCCGATGGCTCAGTCGCAGGTTGGGCTTCGGAGGCCAAGGGATCGAAGGAAACGGTACTCAAAGGTGCGGAACACTCGAAAATCTTTGGCCCTGCCTTTGCCTCCCTCATGGCCGGAGGGGAGGCAGTCATCGCCTCTGACTTCACCATGGGTCAGGCCTTGAGAAATTACGGAAACAAGAACTCGATCATCCGCACCTTCATCCACGGCGGTCCGATCATGTGGCCCCTGCTTTTTGCCGCGATCGTGGCTGCGGTTGTCTCGCTGGAGCGGACCCTTTTCATTGTGTCGGAAAAACGGCGCCAGAATCCTGCGCAAGTGGAGCAGATCTTCACCTTGGTCGAAAACGGGGATCGTGCGGGAGCCATCCGGGTCGCGCAATCCTCCACCGACTTCATCGCACGCGTGCTCGGTTTTGCACTCTCCAATGCCGAACTTTCGATCAGCCACGCCATCAGCAAGGCCAGCGCCCTCGAACTGAAGCGGTTCAGCCGCGGCCTGCCCATCCTGGACACCATCATCACCGCCGCACCACTCCTCGGACTGCTCGGCACGGTGACCGGCATGATGAACACCTTCAGCATGATGGGTGGGGACGAGCTGGGAGCCCCTGCCGCCATCACGGGGGGCATCGCGGAAGGTTTGATCGCCACCGCCTTCGGTCTTCTCGTCGCCATCACCTGCTTGTTTCCGAACAACTACCTCAATGCCCGAATCGAATCGGCCCAACACGAAATGGAGGACGCGGGTCGCCGACTCGAGCTGATGCTGATGGCGGAAAAAGCCTTCGAAAGGGCCAGCCACTCCCATGGAGGAGATCATGGCCATCCACCCATCGCATCCCGCCCATCCCAAGGACCGCCACCCCAATCCTCTACCTCCCTATCAACCCCACCCCTGCCTCCTCCCGACAAGTCGGCACCACCTTCCGCTCCTTCATCTCCTCCTGCAATCCCTAAGCCGTCTTCCTCAACTCCCCCACCGCCCCCGCCTACGCCTGCTGCTTCCCCCTCCACTGCAGCCATCAGGGTGCCGGTGCCTCCGCCTAGCTCGGTCGTTCCCCCGGCTACACCTGCTCCCGCCCTTCCAACGGCGACCTCCCCAGCTCCACGACCTCAAGCCAAGCCGGCGATTCCCGCAAAAAATCGAGCCGTTGGAAAATTTGGCTTGAACCTACTCTCCCTCTTTAAACCCAAATCGAGCGGTCCCTCCACAGGAAAGGCGTAGGCAAAATGGCAGGCGGAGGCGGAGGAGTCACCAGAGGCGGGCGAAAAAAAGCCCGGATCGAGATCATTCCCCTGATCGACATCATGTTCTTCCTTCTCGCCACCTTCGTGATGGTTTCCCTTTCCATGGTCAAGAACGAGGGGGTATCGGTCATGCTTCCAGGTTCCAGCACCTCCGAGGCCAAGGAGAAGGACGACAGCATCACCACCGTTTCCGTGGCGGAGGGCGGGGATGTCTATATCAACCAGGAAAAAGTGACGATGAGCCAGCTCCCACTTCGCCTCTCCTCGATCAAGGCCTCGAACCCGGATCCCAAGTTCACGCTGAACGCCGACTCCAGGGCCAATTTCGACAAAGTGGTCCTCGTCCTGGATGAGATCCGAAAACTCGGGGTCACCAAGATCGGCATCTCCACCAAAACCCGCCAATGAGCCCCGTCGCATCGCCTCCTCCTCCCCGCAGGACTCCTCCCCCTCCTTCGGGACCGATCAATTTCCACACGCCCAAGGAATCCAACCTTTATCCCCTCTGTTTTGCCGCCATCTTCGGCTTTGCCTTGTTTTTGGTTGTCATCGTGGGAGGCATTCTCTTTCCCGTCTCAACGTTCGAAAAAAAGAAGAAGGTCGAGGTGGAGCAGGAGTTGGACATCTCCAACATCAAAAAGCCGGACACCGAACAGCCCAAGGAGGAGGTGGAGCAGGAAAAAGAGCCGCCCCCTCCCGCCCCCATTATGGAGAACGTGAACATTGCCGCTCCTGCCATGGATGACTCTCCCGCCCTTGCCCCGATGAGCCTGAGCGATCTGGAGTCCGCCCTCGCGCCCGGGGGCGGTGGCGGAATGTTCGGCGGAGGGGGAGGCTTCCAGTCGGGCCGGATCGGCGGAAAAGGCGGTGGAGGAGGATTGGGAGCCGACATGGACCAAGCCTTCTCGATGGCCGATCTGGACCAGAAACCCCGTGCGGTCTACCAGCCCGCCCCTGTCTACCCCGCCGCACTCCGCTCACGGAAAATCGACGGCGTGGTGACGGTGATTTTTGTTGTCGATGCAAACGGCAAAGTTGCCAACGCCAAGGTGGAAAAAAGCACCGACCCCGCGTTCGACAAGCCCGCCCTCGACGCGGTGCGAAAATGGAAATTTGAACCTGCGATGAAGGAGGGCCGGAAAGTCTCGGCCAAGATGCGCGCCCCCATCCGGTTCGATACGAAAGCCTCCTCATGAAAAAGATTCTCCTCATTTGCTTTGCCTGGACTCTCCCCCTGCTTGCCGAGCCGGTGGATCCCTCGTCCGCCGATCCCAAGCCTGCGCCCGGTTCTCCCGGGGCCACCCGTGCGGCGGTGATGCAGGTTTTTGGCGATCCCGACTTCCGCAAGCGCGCCATCGAAAACTTCAACCTGCACAGCGATCTGGAACCCAAACTCCCCGCCACCGAGAAGGAGGCCTTCACCAAGATCGCCGACCTCGCCGCCACCGACGTGGTCAAAGCCTACTTTGAGTTGAAATCGATCGTAACGGCCGATTCCAGCGCCGTATTCGATTTTACCCTTGGCTCGATCGCCTATCAGCTGAACCGTCCGAACGAAGCGGCTAAATATCTGGAAAGCGCAACCCGCAAATTCCCCAACTACCTCCGTGCGTACAAAAATCTCGGTCTGATTCAGCTTCAACAGGGCCGCACCGATGAGGCCATCAAAAGCCTCACCCGTTCCATCGAGCTGGGCGGAGGGGATGGCAACACCTTCGGCCTTCTTGGCACCGCCTATGTTTCCAAGGAAAACTTCGTCTCCGCCGAGGGGGCTTTCCGGAATGCCCTGTTGCTCCAACCCGCCACGCCGGAGTGGAAGCTGGGGCTCGCCCGCTGCATTTTCCGGCAGAACAAGTTTGCCGAAGCCGTCTCCCTGATGAACGACCTGATCGAAAGACAGCCCGACAAGCCGGAGTTTTGGCTTCTCCTTGCCAGTGCCCACCTGGGCCTGAAGGAACCTGTGGCCGCAGCCACCTGTTACGAAATGATCGATCGGCTGGGCAAATCCACTCCCGATACGCTCACCTCCCTGGCCGACATCTATCTTCAGGAGTCGAACTATCCCCTGGCGGTGGAGACGTATGTCAAGGCTCTCGATCTCAAGCCCGGACAAAAAATCGATCGCCCCCTCCGGGCGGCCGAGGTCCTCAACGGCCGGGGTGCCCCCACGGAAGCCGGCATTCTCCTGGAAAAACTGAAGGCTTACGCAGGCAACAGTGTTGAGGCGGATAAAAAGAAGAAGATGTTGAAGCTGGAGGCAAAAATCGCCTCCGCCCAGGGGAAGTCGGCCGAATCCGCGGCTGTCTTGGAGCAGATCCTGAAAGAAGACCCGCTGGATGGGGATGCGCTGCTTCTCCTGGGGCAGCACTACGCAAAATCGAATCAGCCGGAAAAGGCCATCTTTCTCTTTGAGCGGGCGGAGGGGATGGAGAAGTTTGAGGCGGATGCCAAGGTCCGTCACGCACAGGTGTTGGTCACCTCGGGCAAATACGAGGAGGCGGTGCCCCTGTTAAAGCGGGCCCAAGAAATCAATGCCAGGGAAAGCATTGCCCGCTACCTCGAGCAGATCGAAAGACTTCTCAAGACACGGTCGAAGACCTGAGTTTGGGCGGCGATCCCTGCCCCTTGATTTTTCAGGAACCTGGGCTTGATTGTTACCAGTGAGGGTCTTGACGCATCTTCTACTTCTTGTGGCGATCTCCCAGGCGTTTGCCTCGGTGGAGTACTCCGCCTCCTTGGAGCAGAAGGCACGGTCGGGGGATCATCAGGCTCAAATGGATCTGGCCATCGCCTATGA
>RFMG01000018.1 GCA_009927835.1 Verrucomicrobiota bacterium
CTGTCATCACAAGACCGCGATATCCAAGGGTCTCTTTTAGAAGCCCCGTCACAATATCCCGATTCAAACTGGCTGGGCCCGAGCTCTTGCCCCACGCGGGAAACTGCGCATGTCCCACCATAATCGAATCACACTGATTTCCGACTTCGCGAAAAACGGAAAGCTCCTCCTCCATCTGCTCCCTGGTCCGGTCGACCAGCGGTAAATCCCCGTGCGGATCCAATCCACAAAAGGTGTATCCCGGAAAATGCTTTCCCGTCCCCTTCACCCCCTCCTCCCGCATCCCCCTCAGAAATTCCCCTGCCCGACGAATCACCTGTCTTGGATTCTCCCCAAAACAGCGCCCCGCGAGTGAATTATCAATCCCCGCACGTTCCGGCGGGGCGTAATCGAGTACGGGCGCCAAATTCAGATTCAGCCCCACCAGCCTCATCACGCTTCCCGTCAACCGCCCATGTTCATAAAACCACTCCTCCCGTCCTGCCCGTGCCAACTCCTCGCCGGAGGGAGGACGCTCCCCCATCACCGCCAGACGGGAAACCCGCCCTCCTTCCTGGTCCACCGTCATGATGGCAGGGTGCTTCACTAGATCGGCACATTCACGGACCAAACCATGGAACTGCCCTGCCTCTGCCATGTTCCTCGTGAAAAAAATGAAGCCCCCTGGCTGAACCCGCCGGATCAGGTCGCGCAGACCGTCCGTTAGCTCCGGACCAGGCAAGCCCATGACGATCAACCGGCCTGCAGGATGAACTTTCACCCCTTTGGCTCTAAGGAGTTTCACCCCACCACGCACGCCTAAACCAGCGCCTCCGCTCTCGACCTCCCCCCCCCGGAACGTTAAGGTTTCCGATTCCATGGCCACGTTTCAGATCATCTTCACCCCCGCCAGCTCCGCAGAAATCACCCAGTTGCCCACCCCCCTGCAAGTCGAGGTTTTGCGCGAGTTCGACGTCCTCACCACCGATTTTCTTGAAAAGCACCCCGACCGCTTTGGAACGGTCCGTTGCCCCGACCGCACCCTGTACCGGTACCGCGCCGGCGAATACCGCATCTACTTTGAAAAAACCTCCAAGGGTCTCGTGATCCATCGCGTTCTCCACAAAAACTCCCTCAAAGACTTTGCCTTTCGTTCCCAGCTTCCCCTTTCCGAGGATGAGCTGCTTGCCGAAAATCCGAAGTTTTGGGAACTCATCAAATCAGGTGAGACAGGGAAAGAGCAGTGATGCCCAGGATCCTCCCTTGGCTCCTTGCCCTTTCCCCCTTTCTCTCGGGGTGCCAACCTTCCCGTCCAGTGAACAACCTGATCGCCCTCTTTACCGATTTCGGTTCCAGCGACCCGTACGTGGCCCAACTCAAGGGAGCCATCAAAACGATCGCCCCTTCTGCCGAAATTCTCGATCTTTCCCATGCCAATGCCGCCTTTGACATTTCCGCCGCCTCCTACCTTCTGGCAAAATCCACCCACACACTTCCGCCAGGGACGATCATCGTTGCAGTCGTGGATCCTGGCGTCGGCTCCAGTCGTGCCGGAATCGCCATTCGGACAACCGCGGGCCATATTTTTGTTGCGCCCGACAACGGCATCCTCACCGAGGTTCTGGCCCGGGAGGGACTATCCGAGGCCCGAACCCTAAAAATCCAAAATTCTCCGATGTCTCCTCCACCTTTCATGCCCGCGATATTTTTGGCCCCACGGCGGCCCGCTTGATCGGGTCCTCCTCCCTGGATTCATGCGGGCCCAAGGCGGAAAAGATTGTCCGTCTGCCACGCAACACCGCCACGGTGATGTCCAACCAGGCGAAAGGACAGGTTCTTTATGTGGATCATTATGGAAACATTCTAACCAACATCCCCGGGTCCGAGCTGGGAAAACTGAAAGTCGGCCAGCTTCTCAGTATCTCCGTCAAAGGCAAATCGATCTCCCTCCCCTTTTTGAAAACGTATTCCGAGGCGCCGGCGGATCGA
>RFMG01000162.1 GCA_009927835.1 Verrucomicrobiota bacterium
CCGAGAACTCCCCCCGCCAAAAGTCTGCCGGTGAAGTCTGGCGCCCTCCATCCAATCCAGGCAATGCAAAGAAGAAGCGCGGCTTCCCCCAAGATCACCGCCGCACCCCCGAGAAAGCCCCACTCCTCGCCCAGAACGGAGAAGATAAAATCGTTGTACGCAATGTTTTTGGGCAAAAATCCATACAGGTTCTGGTCCCCGTGCAAATATCCCTTTCCCGTCACTCCCCCCGAGCCGATCGCAATGATCGACTGCCGGATCGTCCACCCCGCCCCCAGCGGGTCCAGATTTGGATCAAAGAAGGTGCGGATTCGGTTGTTCTGGTACGTCTTCAAAAAAGGCAGCTCCTTGCCCAGATGCCCCACGTAAAAGTAGACGGCCAAGACCCCGGCCAATCCAAAGCCCGCGGGAATGAGCAGGTATCGCAGCCTTGTCCCGCCGACATAAAGCAGCCCGAAGCATATGGGGAGAAAAACCGCGGCCGAACCCAGATCGGGCTGACGTAAAATGAGAAAAATCGGAACCATGGCAAACCCCACCAGAGCGAGCACCGTGCTGAACTTTTCCACCCTCTCCCGCAACTTCACCATCAAAGCACATGCCCCAGCCAAAAAGGCCAGTTTCATCACCTCGGCCGGCTGGAAGCCCACCGGACCAAGGCGGATCCAACTTTTCGCACCGTTCACCTCCCGCCCGAAGACAAGGACGAGAAGCAGCAGGCATAATCCTCCCCCAAACCAAAACCAGCCCTGATCCACCCATCGGTGATAGTCCGCGAATGCAAAGTAGAAAAAGCAGGCGAGGCCCAATCCGACCCAAGCCGCCTGTTGTGCCGCCGCGTGCCGCAGATCGGCGGCTTCGCTGGTGTGCGTCGCGCTGTAAATCACCATGACCCCAAAGGCGCAAAGCCCCAGCATCAGCATCAGGCTGGGCCAATGCATTCCCCGCAAAGCGCGTTTTGTCCTCATCGCCGTCGCAATCCCCGGCTTGCCCCGGCTCCAAAGCCCTCGTCCATCGAGTTAAAAAATCCCCCCAACCCGCCGTTGTCGTTGTCGTCATCCCCCGTGCCTCCCGCCCCCGGCGTGTACGACCCGTCCGAGGCGGTCACACCATGAAAATGTCCGACGACGGGAGATTGATACACCAGTTGAGGCATCACCCCCTTCTCCATTTCAAAAAGCTTGAAGAAGATCTCCGATGCCAAGGGGGCACACGTCGACCCCCCTGAGACTCCACCCTCCACGATCACAATCACCACATAGTGCGGATCTTTCAAGGGAGCGAAACCGGTGAACCAGGTCCGCGTGTCCTTTACCGTGCCGCCTCCGATCGTTGTCACAAATTGCGCCGAACCGGTTTTCCCCGCCACTTCGACGTCTTTTACCGCTGCGTTTTTTCCTGTCCCCTCCGTCACCACCGCACGCAAACCCTCCCGCACCGCGGCAAGATTCTCCGGTTTCACCCCCAACTCCCCCCGCATCACCGCTCCAGGATACTCCTTGGTTGCCTTCGTGCCCTTCTCCGTCGTTCGTCCCACACCCTGCACCAGTCGGGGCCGATACACCGTCCCCCCGTTCGCCACCGCCGAAACCATCACCGCCATTTGCAGCGGTGTGACCCGCACAAACCCCTGCCCAATCGAGGTGTTGGCCGTGTGTCCGTCGCTCCACCTCTCGATCGCCGGCGGACTGGGTCGTGGGCTCTTTTTTCCCTCCGCAACCCACGTTTCAATTTTGGCTTTGTACGCCTTTTTTCTCTGTGCCATCCGATTCTCCATCCACTCCCGCCCGGGCAAGGTTCCCGGATCCTCCCCGGCCAGTGCCGGTTCACCATCCGTCCTCAATAAAAGCCTCTCTCCAAATCCGATCCGTTTTCCCATCTCGGTGATCGACTCGATCCCCGTCCGCACCCCCAGCTGGTAAAAAAAGGTGTTGCACGACATGGCCAATCCGCGCTTCAGGGTGATGTCCCCCTGCCCGTCAGGATTCCAATCATGCCAGGTTCTTCCCGCCAGTTCGATCGAGCCGGGGCTGTGGATGACCGTCTGCGGGGTGAATTTTGCCCCGGGATTCTCCAACGCGGACAAGGCCGTCAACGTTTTGAAGGTCGAGCCCGGGGCGTACGCGCCCAAGGCCCGATTCAGCATCGGCTTCGTCTCCGCCGTCATCAACTGCTTCCAATCGGTGGACTTCCCCGTCCCTCCCGGAACAAAGCTGTTCGGATCGTAATTCGGCACCGAACACATCGCCAAAATATCTCCCGATTTTGGATCCATCACCACACAAGCCCCCCGCCCGACCCTTCGCATCACTCCCTCCACAATCGTCTGCACGCGCGCATCCAGCGTCAGATACACGTTATGTCCGGGCACCGGCGCTTGGTATCCTTGCTCCTCCAGGATAAAGCCGAGGTTGTTTTTCTTCAGAATCTTCCCCCCCGGAACCCCCTCCAAATCCTCATCGAACCCCTTTTCGATCCCCTCTTTCCCGATCACCTCGGGCTGAAAGGTCTCCAACGTCTGCTCCTCCGGAGCACCGACAAATCCCATGATGTGCGAGGCCAAAGCCCCGTACGGATACCAACGCACGGGTCGCGCTGCCTCCTGGACTCCGGGGATCCGCGGATCCCTCTCCGCCATCCGCGACAGGGTGGCGAAATCAATCTGGGTCGCCAACTGAAAGGGGGTGTTGGGCCGCTGCTGATTGTGTTTGCGCAGCTCTTCCACGTCGTAATTCGTGGCGATTCCTAGATTCCTCAGCGGTTCCATCGAGGTCTCCTCCACAATTTTTTCAATATCCACCTGCTTCTGTTTCCTCTTTTTTTCGCCCATCCCCACATCCACCAGGGTCATCGGCAAACGTCCGCGATGAGCCCGCGCGTAGTTTCCAATCAACTCTCGCACATACAAATCCACGTCGTACCTCGCCCGGTTTTCCGCCAAGGGCAGCCCGTTCCGGTCCAGGATCAGTCCCCGCGGAGGAGAGAGAAGAATCGGTATCGTCGTCTGCTGGATCAACGTCTGGGCATGCTTTTGGCCCTCCAGCACCTGCACGACAAAGAGCCTCTGCAAAAGGATGAACGCGGCCAGAAGTACAACCACCATGGCGGCGCCCATCCGCCTGGGCAAGTTGACCTGGGGGCGTGCCATCAACATCAGAGTCCTCCTCCCCGCTTCTTCGCCCTGGCCGGCTCGGACCCTCTTGCCAGCCACGCTCCGAGAATGACCGCAACCAGACCGTTGATCGTCCCAGCCAAGACCAAGGCGATATTCAGGGAGAAAGGCCATACCCACGACCGAACCTCCAAACAGTGGAGAAACCGGTCCAAGGTAAAAAATGCCACTCCCGCTAAAATCGACCCCACAGCCTGCTCCCCCCACGAAGCCCCCACCCACCAGCCCCTCTGGGTGCGAACCAGCACCCCCACCCCACCCATGACCAGTGCGTGATGGCCCAATGCGGAGAAGGTGGCCAAATCCCAAAAGAGACCCACCCCCACCACCCATGCCAGCCAGGCCGGCACGGTCAGACTCAACGCCGCCCAAATCGCGACTGCCCCCAGCAAATTGGTTCCTAGGGCTCCGGCCCCGCACCATGCCGGCCCCACGGCACGGAGGAACCAAGCCCCAAGGGCAAGAAGAACCAAACGCCAGAACGCGGTGTTCATTTTTTTGCCGGAGATCCCCCGGTCAAAATAAACATTTCTCTCAGGTCGTTGAGATCCGCCGCTGGCGCAACCTGCCCCTCGCGATAAAGCCCGGAATTTTTTTCCGCCGTCAAAGGGGGGGCTTCACTCACCGTTCCCACCAAAAGATTCGGCGGAAATGTTCCGCCCAGGCCGGTCGTCAAAACCCTTTCCCCCACCTCAAACTTCGCCTCCCGTGTGACAAAGGTCATTTTGCAGACCGGCACTCCCCCGTTCAGCGGAGTGTCCCCGAGAAGAATCCCCCTGGCCCCCGACCCCTCGGTC
>RFMG01000111.1 GCA_009927835.1 Verrucomicrobiota bacterium
GGGATACGAAGAGATAAAAATGGCCGTGTTTGCGGACAATAACCGGCCCCTCGATTCCCGGGCCGGGATTCCCTTGGTGACCGTTGCCCGGGGCCCGGGTGGCCACATGATGATGTCGGGCTCCCGGCACAAGTTTGCCGGTCGCCGGATCCGCCTCCGCCAGAAAGATGCCGGAAAAGTAGGAGCCCCAGACAATCCAAGGCCGTCCCGTCTCGTCCAGGCAAACACTGGAATCGAGGGCGTTGTAGGGATCCTTTCCGGTTTCGGAGGCCAGCACGAGACCCTGATCCTTCCATCCCCCTTTCGGATGGGCCGGATCGAGGGCTTCGGCCGTGGCCAATCCCAGGACGGACTTTTGACTTCCCAAGGTGGAAACGGAGTAGTGCAGATGCCAGCGATTGCCGATCTTGCGGATATCCGGAGCCCAGATCGAGTCGGCCCCGGGAATTTTTTGCTTGGCCCAAGCGGGAACGGGGTCGGGAAACACGGAGGGCAACACTTCCCAATCGATCAGATTCCGGCTCCGGCGAGCCTCGATCCCCTGGCCTGTCGCGTAGACATAATACCACTCCCCGTCTTTGGAGATGGTCGGATCGGGCAGTTCCCACAGCGGGGAAAAGTCGGGTCGGCCGTGGGCTTCCGGCGGAAGAAGCGGAGGAGCCTTCTTTTTGGCAACGGTGCTCATGGTGTGCGATCCGCCGTGACCGGTTCCCGTATTCCCCGGATGTCAGTGTCTGCCGCGTTGCGGCCCACGTAGCTGTTGCCGTCGGGATGGAGAATACAAACGTCCACCGCATCCCCCCCCTCGGGCCGTGGCCACTGCATGGTGAGGGTTTTGCCGTCCACCTTCCAGGTACCTTGGGCTCCGGAACGGGCCGAGAGAGTGCCGTTGCCGCGAAAGAGAATCCGGTGCACATCCCCGAACCCGACCCGGTGCGACCACCAACCCTCCAACGGTTTGGGCGGCGCAGGAGGAGTCTGCTGGATGACCTCACCCGCGAGAGGCCAACCGTCCGGCGCCCAAAAAATTGGTCGTACTTGCAAATCCCGCGTGGCCCTTCCGTCCCGCGCACCCTCCATCAACACGTGATGCACCAGCAGGTCGTACCACGGGCACTCCCCCAGCAGCACCCCACAGTGGCCGGGACCCACGATTTCCCCGTACGCGGCAATCAAGGGGGTCCCGTTTCCCTCCGTCATCGGCTTGCCGAGCCTGTCCATGTAGGGACCGGTGATCAGTTTCGAACGCCCCACCTTGACGTTGTAGTTCTTAAAATCGTTGTGGGAGACGAAGAGGTAGTAAAAGCCCTCGTGAAAGCG
>RFMG01000277.1 GCA_009927835.1 Verrucomicrobiota bacterium
AGGCCACGGCACCGTCACCGACGTCGCCCTGATCTCCGATCGCGTCACAGGTCGCTCCCGCGGCTTCGCGTTCGTGACCATGTCGACTCCCGAGGAGGCGAACGCGGCGGTCACAGGCATGCACGGCAAGGATTTTGCCGGACGCAGCCTCACCGTGAACATCGCTCGCCCCCGTGAAGAACGTCCCGCCCGCGGTGGCGGAGGCGGATACGGCGGTGGTGGTGGCGGCGGATATGGTGGTGGTGGAGGCGGTGGATACGGCGGCGGTGGCGGCGGATATGGTGGTGGCGGAGGCCGTGGCGGCTCCCGCGGCCCTCGTCGCGACAGCGGCGGATATCGCTAAAACCTTACCTACGGTTTTGAGAGTGGGGGTGGAGATTGTCTCCACCCCCATTTTCTTTTTCAGCCTGCCCCGGACTTTTTATTCCCAACTCCTCCCAAACTCCAAATCTGCCACCATATCGTAACTTACCTCCCGCCCTGTGCCGCTGCATTCTGGAGGTGTGGATGACCCCTACGCTCCTCTAAAAGAGCCGTTTTTCACCCCTGCCCTCGTTTGCCTTGAGCCTCCGTTGAAAAAAAAGTCCGAACATTCTTTTCCGCCACCGGTCAAAGCTAGTATGAAAACAAAACAACATGTGACCCAGGAAAACGGGGCTCTCCCCCGGTCCGGTGAACTGCCAGCCGCCCTGCAGGCCTACCTCAAGGGAATCGGGGAGACTCCCCTCCTGACGCAGGAGGACGAAAAAAAGGTCTCCCGCCGCGTGCGCCGGGGAGAAACCCAGGCCCGCGAACTGATGATCAAATCGAACCTCCGTCTCGTGGTAAAAATTGCCAGCGCCTACAACCACTGTGGCCTGCCCATCCTGGACCTCATCTCGGAGGGCAACTTGGGCCTGATGAAGGCGGTTGACCGTTTCAAACCCAGTCGGGGAGTCAAATTCAGCACCTACGCCTGCTGGTGGATCAAGCAGGCCATCCGTCGGGCCCTCGCGAACCAGGCCAAAACCGTCCGCCTTCCCGTTCATCTCGTTGACAAGATTCAGCGTCTGCGACGCGTCAGCGCCGCCCTCGGGGCCGAACTCGGCCGTGAACCCACCGATGCGGAATTGGCGGATGAACTGCAGGTCGAAACCCATCGGGTCACCAAACTGCGCGAAGTTTCCGCAGGCACCATCTCCCTCGATGTGGCCCTCGGTACGGATGGGGATGATGGAAGCCTTGTCGACCTTCTCGCCGATCCGGGTGCGGTCGACCCCACGGAGGAACACTCCCACGGGGATTTCCGGGATGCCGTCTCCCGTTGCATGAAGATCCTTACGGAGCGGGAACTTGAAATTCTTCGCCTTCGCTTCGGGCTGGATGATAATGCGAAGGAGAGAACCCTCGAGGAGGTCGGGGACAAGCTGAACGTCACCCGCGAGCGGATCCGCCAGATCCAGAACTCCGCCCTCGCCAAACTGCGGCGTCGCATGCTCAAGGACGAAAACTTCCCCGAATACTTCCGCAAACTGGTGGGCCAGGGGGGACTCGTCCGCCTATCCGCCGCCTGATCCTGTCGGAACACTGCCGCCCTCCCGGTTCATGAATTCTTGAATCGGGTGGGCGGCACCTTTATGCCTCACCCCCATCTTCCCGCGGCCTGCCTCTACTCCCGGCCCTCGTTGGGCCGCCTTTGGAAAAAGGTTCAACTCACCTGCTCCCCCTTTGTTCAACGCCCCGAACTTCAACGATTATATCGGCTCCCCTCCTCAGCCATCCGCAGGCATTGGGGTCGCCGTCCCTACTCCGTTCTGGCCCTGGG
This sequence comes from Verrucomicrobiota bacterium, assembly GCA_009927835.1. Classification (GTDB taxonomy): domain Bacteria; phylum Verrucomicrobiota; class Verrucomicrobiia; order Methylacidiphilales; family Verrucolacustridaceae; genus Verrucolacustris. The sequence continues at coordinate 1,805 of RFMG01000277.1, forward strand.
TTGCGCCGACGGAGTCAAAGAGTCCCTTCTTTTGGAAAAACTCCCGCCTCCGGCTGTGTTGCTCGCCGCCGACACGAACCCCGGTCTCGCCCGGCTAGCCGCCACCCGCCTTGCCGCTCGCACGAAACTCTGGCGAAAAATCGATTTAACCCGCCCGCTCCCCGCCTCCCTTGCCCGTGATTTGCATCCTGTCTCCTCCAACGGCATCCCGATCGCCCGAAGACACCCGCTTCTCATCACTCTCTTCGGGGTTCTCCCCAACCTTCCCCCGCTCCCCCTTCTCAAAAGAGTCGCACGGTTTCTCAGACCGAACGATCTTCTCCTTTTCAGCGCCAACCTCGCCCCCGGCACCTGCGGTTTTTCAGGGGCTCTTCGGGTTCTTTCCCAGTATGACAATCCTCCCACCCGGTCGTGGCTGGAGAGCGCAGTGGGTCGGCTCCGACCCCGCCTTCCGAAAGGCAGAATGCAGTTCGGCATCTTTCCCGACCCCCGCCAGAAATCCCTGGCTCGCATCGAGGCGCGCTGGATCGGTGCCAAAAAAACCCTCACCGTGTTTTCCTCCCGCCGCCCCACCTCTTCTCAGGTGGAGGCCTGGATCCGTGCCGCCCCTATGCAAAAAGTGGCGTGCTACCTCGACCCCCTCGGGGAAGAGGGGGTCTGGCTGGTCGCCCGCAGGGCGTGACCCTACCTGCTTTTTTGGTTAATCTGACCGTATGGGCCGCTCTCTCCGCACCAAGATCATGACCGGGGTGGTCGCGCTCCTGTTGCTTTTTGCGACCGCCCTCGCCATCACGCTCTACATGGTCAAGGATTCGGACGATGAGGTGACCGGCATCACGGAGTATCACCTGCCGATTCTCACCAAACTCAACTCCCTCGATGTTGTTACATACGAAATCGAGCTCATCGCCCACCGCCTGATGGATGAAACGAAACCCTCTCAAAAACGCGTGGAGGAAATTTATGCCCGTTCCCAGAAGTGCCTCCGGGAGATCGACCTGATTTTTCAGGAGACGAAGCACCTCTCGGAGGCTGGGAGCAAGGACGAACGCAATGACGTGGAGGACCGATTGGAAATGGCACGGATGGTGGGGGAGATCGATTCGCTCAAATCGGAGGTGGATCGTTTTTGCCAAGCTGCCCTCCTTCCGGTGGAGTTGATGAGGCAGGGCAAGTCCGCGGAGGCAAGAGCGGCGATCGGTGAATTGCAGAAGTATGAGTACCTCGATCCCATCATCCCTCCGTCCGTAAGAGATCGAACCAGTTGACCATCGGTTCCCTGCTGGAAACCCGGGGAAACATTTCCAGCATCATTTGGACCAACGCCCTGCTGTTCCTATCCGCATCGGTCCTGGGTCTGTTCGTTTTTCTCATGATCACGGGACGGCTTCAAGCCGCCTTCCGTCGCCTGACCTCCGCATTTCATGAAACCGCGGATGGAAAATACTCCGACCCTCTCCCCGTCACCTCCGGCGACGAGATCGGGGATCTTACCTCCTCCTTCAACACCATGGTGGATCAGCTCAAGTCGAAGGAAAAACTGCGTGAGGCGTTTGGCCAGTTTTTGGATCCCCGCATTGTCGCCAATGTCGTGAACCCCGCCACGGGGGAACTTCGCCAGAGTGCCGAACGTCGCACCGTCACCGTCTTCTTTTCCGATATCGCCGGCTTCAGCGGAATCGGGGAACAGTTGACAGCGGACACCGTCGTGCGCTTGCTCAACCGCTACTTTACCTCCACGACCGAAATCATCCGGCGAAACCATGGCATTGTGGACAAATTCATCGGTGACGCCGTCATGGCCTTCTGGGCCAGCCCTTTTTCGGAAGGGGAGACCCATGCACGGGATGCCTGCCTCGCCTGCCTGGAGATGCGCTCCGCGTTCACCGCCATCGCTGAGGACATCTCCAATATCACCGGCCTTCGGCGCAATCTTCCCGAATTTCATGTCCGCGTGGCGCTGGCGACGGGAGAGGCCCTCATCGGCACGATCGGGTCCGAAACGACGAAATCCTTCACCGTCATCGGAGATACGGTCAATATCGCCTCTCGTTTGGAGGGGGTGAACAAGATTTACGGCACCGACCTGATTATCAACGAGGAGTGCTTCCGTTTGGCCGAGCAGGAGGTGGAGGCCCGCGAAATCGATCTTGTCGCCGTCTATGGAAAAACCGAACCGGTACGAATTTACGAGCTCCTGGCAAAAAACGGGCAGCTCGATTCAACAACCTCGCGACTCCGGGACGCCTATGCCACCGCCTTGCAGCAATATCGCGGTCAAAAGTGGGTGGAAGCGGAAAAAGAGTTGAAAAAATGCCTCGCCCTTCGGGACAATGACGGCCCCACCCTGGAATTACTCACCCGTATTCCTGCCCTCGCCAGAACTCCACCGCCCCGGGATTGGAACGGGGTATGGCAAACCGCATCCAAGTAGGCTGGGAAAAGTTGGAATCGGTGTTTTTACTTTATAATTGGTAAATTCGAGGGTCCTTTTCTTCCCTCCCCATTTTTCCGGATGAAAGGGAAGCCTTTCTTGACGCAATTTCCCAAGATAGCTATCCAAGAGAGTCAGCTTCGCAGCTGAGCAAAATGAGAATAGGCCAAGATAAGGATGGACCCCAAACCATCATCGGAAAAACGGTAACTGTTAAGGGAGAAATCCTTGGCACAGAACAGTTAGTGGTCGAGGGCACCGTGGAGGGACGGATCATGATTGAAACATCCGTCTTCATTCGGGAGGGTGGTTTGGTCAAAGCCGATGTCGACGCAAATATCATCAATGTTGCGGGCGGCGTGGTCGGAAACATCTCCGTGAAGGATAAGATTGAAATTGTCAGCGGAGGATATGTTTTGGGGGATATCCGTGCCCCCAGGCTCATTATCAACGACGGAGCCAGTGTCAAAGGCACCATCGACATGGACGTGAAACCCCCAAGGGGCGATTCAGCCTCCCCCTCCAAATCGGGCGAAGACCCGGGCTTTGCCAGCCCTAGCTGATCCCTTTTCGCCGGCTCTTTCTCTTCTCCCCCTCCCCCGTCCCCATCCCGCCCAACGGCAAAACCATCTGGGTCTCGCCGGCCAGAGCCCACGCCCTCCACCCCCTCTCCTGCAAATCCATCGCAAACTCCTGGGCATAGCCGTGGACGGTTCGAATCTCCCTCGGCTTCACTTTTTCCACCATCTCGATCAACTCGCCGTAGTCCGCATGATCCGATAACGCAAACGCCTCGTCACACCCATAGCGGTAAATCGCGCCTCGATCCAAAGCCCATCCCGTCACCACCCCCACCCTCCGGTTCCGCAACACCTCCAACCCTTTCTTCCTCGCCATGGAGGGAGGCACAATCAACAGGTGACCCCGCACTGTCTCCTCGGTGATCTTGCCCAGCCGGCCCGCCGGGGGCAACGCCTGCCCCAACTCCCGGTACACCTCGCTCATCCGATGCCCCGCCGCATCCATGAGAATCGGGAATCCGGCCGACCCCATATGCTGCAGAATTTCCTGACTCTTGCCCAAAGAGTACCCCAGTAAAACAGGCACCTTCCCCTCCCGCCCCGCTTTTCGGCAGAAATGGATCATCTCCGCCACCACTTTTTTTTCCGGGGGAAACCGGTACTCGGGTCGGCCAAACGTTGTCTCCATCACCAACACATCCGCCCTCTTCGGCTCACACCTCTCCGACGTCCGGCCCCCGCGCAATTTGAAATCCCCCGTGTAAAGGAGCCGCGTCTCCCGCCTGCCCTCCCGTCGCTTCACCCAAACCATCGCAGAACCCAAAATATGCCCCGCGGGCAGAAGGGTGAAACTCGCTCCCCTCCCCAACGACAACGGCTCCCCGAATGGCACAGCCCGGATCTTCGTCCGCTTCGGCAGCCTGACCCTCAACAGCCGGGCCGTCGCAGGACTGGTCAAAATTTCCCGGTGGCCCGCCAGATGATCATAGTGCGCATGGGTCACCACCGCCCGATCCTGCGGTTTCTTCGGGTCCATCCAAAGACCCACCTGCGGCAGATAAATTCCGCCCTCCCTCGCCTCCACCTCCCACCCACCCCCTTCCCCCGTCCCGTGAACCCGGCTCATCGCAACCTCACGTCTTGGCAAAATAGGCCGCGATCGCCCCCGCCACCTTCTCCCCCACCCCCTCCACCTCGGCCAGCTGCTCCACCGTCGCCCGCGCAACCCGCCCGACCGTTCCAAACTTTTTCAATAAGGCCCGCTTCCGCACCCCGCTCACCCCGGGAATCGAATCCAGCTCACTCATCTCCATTCGTTTTTTCATCAACAGCTGGTGATACCCGTTGGCGACTCGGTGGGCCTCATCCCGCACCCTCTGCAAAAGCCGGATCGCCCCGCTCTCCTTGGGCAAAACAATCGGATCCGGTCGCCCCGGCCGAAAAATCTCCTCGTTCTGCTTCGCCAAACCGATCGCTGGCACCTCCGTCCAACCCCCCTCCCGTAACTCCCGGACGGCCGCACCCAGCTGCCCTTTGCCCCCGTCCACCACGATCAGGTCGGGGGGCGTGCTCCCCTCCGTCCTCCATCGCGCACACCTCCGGCGAATCACCTCCGCCATGCACCCCACGTCATCCTGGCCCACCACCCCCTGGATTCGATACCTGCGGTAGGCCGGCCGCGAGGGTCTGCCATCCCGAAACACCACCATCGAGGCCACGCTGTGGGTGTCGGAAATGTTCGAAATGTCAAAACACTCGATCCTCGCCGGAACTGCCCCCAACCCCAAAACATCCCGTAAAATCTCCAGATCCCGCTCCGGAACCACCGTCGTGGGCAGGTTGCGGAAAAACCTCTTCGCCGGCCGCGTCGTCTTCTTCAGATCCTCAACGAGATTCCGCAACGAGGCCGCTTTCTCGAAATCTTTCCGCTCCGCCGCCTTTTTCATCGCATCCTGCAACGCCTCCCGCATCTCCTGGGTCTTCCCGTCGAGGAACTCGCAGGCCTGTCTCACCCTTGCGCCGTACTCCTCCCGTGAGATTTTGCCCACACAAGGGGCACTGCAGTTCTTGATCACGTGATCCAGACAATGACGGTACTCCCGCTCCCCGGGAAATTCCGGACGGCACGAACGCAAACCGAACTTCCGCCGCATCATCGACAAGGTCTGCCGCAACGCCCCCGAATGGGCAAAAGGCCCGAAGTACCGCGCCTTGTCATCCCGCTTCATTCGCGTCGTTTGAAACTTGGGGAACGGCTCATCCAGATCGACCCGCACCATCAGGAATCGTTTGTCATCCCGAAAACTCACGTTGTACCGCGGCCGGTACTCCTTGATCAGCCTTCCCTCCAGCAAAATCGCCTCCGGCTCGCTTTTCACCCCGTGGGTCTCCAGCTCCGCAATGCTCTGCAGCAGCGCCCTCGTTTTTAAATCCGCCCCCATCCTCCGCGAGGGGTGGAAATACTGGCCCACCCGTCGGTGCAGGTCCTTCGCCTTGCCCACATAAATCACCCGGCGAAACCGGTCCCGAAAAAGGTACACCCCGGGCCGATGGGGCAAATCCCGCAGCTGTTTTGTGAACTCGGGGGAAACCGTTTCCATCTCCTTGTTTTAGCTTATCCTATTCCCATGCGTCGCCCAACTCCCGCTTTCCTCCGGTGCCTCCCCTGCCTTCTTCTTCTCCAGGCCTCCCTCTGGGCCGACCCCGTCGCCAAAACCCCGCAACTCGTCGTCGACCTTCTCGCGGAGCCCACCCCCCTTCAGTCCGGCAAGCCCGTGACTCTCGCGCTTCGGTTCCGTCCCGCCCCCGGTTGGCACATCTACTGGTCCAACCCCGGCGACTCCGGCCTTCCCCCCTCCGTCACATGGAAACTTCCACCGGGCTGGACGGCGGGGGAACTTCAATTTCCTTCCCCTGAAAAAATCCTCGTCCCGCCCCTCGTCAGCTACGGATACGAACAGGAGACACTCCTGCTCACAACCTTCTCGATTCCCGACCACGAAAAAATGCCTTCCTCCTTTCCGATCGAAGCGGACATCGAGTGGCTCGTTTGCAAGGAAACCTGCCTCCCCGGCAAGGCACACCTGAACCTCACCCTCCCCACCCAGCCCAAACCAAACATCGATCTCCAGGGGCTTTTCGACGACGTCCGCCGCGACCTCCCCGTTTCGATTCCTTCCATCCCCATTTCTGCGGTGACGGAGGGCTCGACCCTGCGACTCACCGTCCAACCCAAGACGCAAGTGGGTTCCCTCACCTTGTTTCCCGAGGGCGACTTTCTGGATGAGTTCAAACCCTCAAAAACAGAGAGCCTTGGATCGGGAAAACTTCAACTCACCCTTCCCCTCAAGGAAAAAGCAAAACTGCCGCCCTCTTTGCAGGGGGTCCTTGTCGCTGAAAAACCTTGGGACTCCTCCGGCCACCGTGCCCTCGCAATCTCGCTGCCTTTAGGCAGCGCCCTCCGAAGCCTTGGCGAAGGAGGGCCCTCTTCCCGCCTTCCCGAAATCCTCCTCTTCGCCTTCCTAGGCGGTCTGATTCTGAACGTCATGCCCTGTGTCTTTCCGATTCTCTCCCTCAAAGCCCTTCACCTCGTGCAGATTGCCTCGGAGAGCCGATCCACCGCCCGAAGGGAGGGATTGGCCTTCGGGTCCGGTGTTCTCCTCTCCCTCCTCGCCCTTGCCGGACTTCTCATCCTCCTTCGCGCCTCCGGACAAGCCCTCGGTTGGGGCTTTCAACTCCAGTCCCCTCCCGTTGTCTGGCTTCTCCTCGCGCTCCTCTACGCACTCTCCCTCAACCTTCTTGGTGTTTTTGAATTTCAGGTCCTGCTCAGCGGCCTCGCCAACCAGTCTCCCCGGCAGGGATGGACCGGCGCTTTTGCCTCCGGACTTCTCGCCGTTGCCGTTGCCTCCCCCTGCACCGCCCCCTTCATGGGAGTCGCCCTCGCCGCCGCCTTTGCCCTCCCCGCCGTCGGTACCCTTCTGGTCTTCTCGTCCCTCGCGTTCGGTTTCGCCCTTCCCGTTCTCCTTTTCTCCCTGTTTCCAAACCTCCTGAAATTCCTCCCCAAACCGGGCGCCTGGATGATCACGTTCAAAAAAGTCCTCTCTCTTCCGATGCTGGCCGCCGTTCTCTGGCTGGGCTGGGTCGCGTTCCGGCTCTCGGGAACCACGGCCATGCTTCCGATCGTCCTGGGACTCCTTTTCCTCACCCTCGGTCTGATCGTTTACGGAAAAGCGCAGAAATCCTTCCCCCCGCCCCCCACCCTTCGCACCCTCGGCTTCGCCCTCATCCTTTTGGCATCCATCACACCCGCCCTTCTCCTGAAAACCGCCGCCCCCTCCCCCAACACCTCTCACCCCCTCGGCCGTCTCCCATGGTCCGAGGAGGAGGTCTCCCGCCAACTGGCCGCGGGTCGCACCGTTTTTATCGATTTCACCGCCGCATGGTGCCTCACCTGCCAGGTCAACGAGCGGATCACTCTCTCCCAACCCTCCGTGCAGGCCGCCATCCGCGATAAAAACATCGCCTTCCTCGTTGCCGACTGGACCCGCCGCGACCCCGCCATCACCGCTGCCCTTCAAAAATACGGCCGCGAAGGAGTCCCCACCTACGTCCTCCTCCGCCCCAACACGCCTCCTCAACTCCTCCCCGAACTCATCACTCCCTCGCTTGTGCTGGACGCCCTCTCCCGCTAGCCCCGCCCGCAAAATTCTTCACTTCATCCGATAAGCATTTACTCTGAGCCCCTTGAAGAGCACCCGCCCTCTCGTCGGCATCATCATGGGAAGTCGGTCCGACTGGTCCACCCTTCAGCCCGCCTATCAACTTCTCCGCCGTGCCCGCATTCCCGTGGAAGCGCGCGTCGTCAGTGCCCACCGTACCCCCCTCCGTCTGGTCCACTACGCTCGCTCCGCCCAAAAACGTGGCCTTCGCCTCCTCATCGCCGGGGGCCGGCGGTGCCGCCCACCTTCCCGGAATGGCCGCAGCCCTCACCCCCCTCCCCGTCCTGGGAGTTCCCGTCGCCGGAAAGTCCCTCCGGGGCCTCGACTCCCTTCTCTCCATCGCCCAGATGCCGGCGGGAATTCCCGTCGCGACGTTCCCGATCGGCAAAAAAGGTGCCGTCGCCGCAGCCCGCTTTGTCATCGCCCTGTTCGAAAACGTCCCGTGATCCCTCCGGGCCAAACGATCGGCATCGTCGGCGGGGGCCAACTGGGCCGGATGCTCGCCCTCACCGCCCGTCGCATGGGCTACCGCATCGCCATCCTGGATCCCGACCCCGCCTGCCCCGCCTCCCCCGTCGCCGACCTTGCCCTGACCGCCCCGTTCGACGACACGGCCGCCCTCCATCGGCTCGCCCAGGCCAGCCAGGTCATCACCTACGAATTTGAAAATCTTCCCATCGAATCCCTCCGGCTCCTCGCCTCGCTCTGCCCCGTTCACCCCGACCCCTCCGTCCTCCACATCTGCCAACATCGCGAACGGGAACGCGATTTCCTGCAGCGTTCCGGCTTTCCGGCACCCCGCTACGCCGTCGTCAGCTCCGCATCCGAACTGTCTGCCGCCCAAAAAAGTTTTGCCGGGAAAACTCGCCTCAAATCCTCTGCTTTCGGGTACGACGGCAAGGGACAACTCTCTCTCGAACCCTCCGCGGACGCCGCCAAGGCGTGGGACAAAATTCGGGTCCCCCGCGCCATTCTAGAGGAACACGTCCCCTTTCTGCGCGAGCTCTCCGTCATCACCGCCTGGGATGCCACAGGCGGTTCCGTTACCTATCCCCCGTTTGAAAACCGCCATCAGGATGGAATTCTGGAGCGGACTCTTTTTCCCGCCCAAGTTCCCGAAACCACCGCCCATCACGCCGCTCAACTCGCGGGGCAAATCGCAAAAAAAATCGGCCTGATCGGCCTTCTCACGGTGGAGATGTTTGAGCTCCCCGACGGAGCCCTCTGGGTCAATGAGCTCGCCCCGCGGGTTCACAACTCCGGTCACCTCACCGCCGAGGCCTGCCCCACCAGCCAGTTTGAACAGCAGATCCGCGCCGTTTGCGGACTTCCCCTGGGCGACGTCTCCCCCCTTTCCCCCGCCGTCATGTTCAATCTGCTGGGTGATCTTTGGAAGCACGGGGAACCCGATTGGGCGCCCCTCTTCGCCCTACCCGGCGCTTCCCTCCATCTCTACGGCAAAGCCGAAGCTCGCCCCGGCCGAAAAATGGGTCACCTGACGATCCGAAGCGGCACGATTGAGAAGGCGATCCGGCTCGGAAATGAGGCCCTCAATCCCCTCCGCCAAGCCGCCGGCCTTCCCAATTTGGCTTGATAGTTTTTTCTGTCCAAAAACGGCGGCCTACCTGGTGAAAGGCTTGAGGTGGAAAGTGAAAGAAAAACGATGAGCTGAAAGTTAAGCATCCTCCCGCCTCCCGCTTTTCACCACCCGCCAAATGTTCTAAAACATCCTCGAATTCAATGCCGAATCGCTTAGGCTGAAATCATTGCCGGCTGGTGCAATGGTAGCACACCAGACTTTGGATCTGGCTGTTCCTGGTTCGAGTCCAGGGCCGGCAGCTCTTGGGTGGAAAGCGGGAAGATGAGGTGGAAAGAAATTTTAGGGTCTGGAGGATCTGCTTTTTTGCACCTCCTGCCTTCCACCTTCCACCTTCCACTATTTCGCCCTTGGATCCTGTAACCACGGAATTTTTCGCATGGCCAAATCCCTGACCACCTCCCACAAAATCGTATGCTCCGCCTCCTGGATCCGCGCATGCAACAATTCGGCCGTATCTCCCTCCCGCACAGGAACCCGCATCTGCCGGATCACCGAACCCCCGTCCACCACCTCGTTGACCCAGTGCACCGTGCACCCTGTCTCCTGAACCCCCGCCCTCAGGGCCTGCTCCCACGCCCTCAATCCCGGAAACGCGGGCAGTAACGACGGATGTAAATTGATCATTCTTCCCTTGAATCTTTTCAAGAGGGGCTCCTTCACCACCCGCATGTATCCCGCCAAAATCAGCAGCTCCACTCCCGCTTTCCCCAACTGCTCCGCCAACCCCTCCTCGATCTGCTCCTCCAGTTTTGTCCGGTAGTTTCCCTTGGGACAGACGACCGTTGGAATTCCCCTCTTTTTCGCCTCCTCCAAAATCGTTGCATCCGCCTGATCGCTTCCCACCACCACAAATTCAGCCGCCACCTTTCCCTCCGCCACCGCGGTCGCCAAAGCGACAAAGTTGCTCCCGCGGCCCGAGCCCAACACCCCCAGTTTCAGCCTGCTCACGTCCCCAGTTTCTGCAAAACCGCGCTGGTCGAACGTCCGGGGGTCAGGGCCAGGATCTCCACCTCCCCCCCGCCCGCCTTCACCGCCTCCACCTCATCCTTGTCCAACTGCTCCGCCTGATAATCCCCCCCCTTCACATACACCCCGGGACGAACCGCCCGCAGAAATTCGGTTGCCCTCTTCTCGGGAAAAATCACCACCGCATCCACACAACCCAACGCCGCCACCACCTCCGCCCGGTCCGCCTCCCCGTTCACCGGTCGCCCCTGCCCCTTGAGCTCCCGAACACTGCGATCCCCGTTGACCCCCACGATCAAAAGGTCCCCGCGCTTCCGGGCCTCCTGCAAAAACCGCACATGCCCCACATGGAGAAGATCAAAACAACCGTTCGTCGCCACCACCCGCCGTCCGCCCCTTCGCTGCTCCTCCCTCCATCCGGAAAGTTTCTCCCAAGTCAGAATCGATCCCATAACCGCGCATCTTGACCCGCCCCGCCCGACTCGCAACATCAATTCAGAAAGGCCCCCCGACATATTATGGATTTTGACTGGTCCTCCTACTCCACCCCGGAAATCCCCCCCCAAGCGGTGCAGGAAAGTTTTGAGGATCCGTTCTGCCTCCGCATTCTCCCCGGCGGCGGTGCGCTGGCCGAACACTCCCGCTTCCTTTGCCTCGGAAAAAGCCTCTCCGGCCAATCCCTCTTCTCCCTCTACAGCTCCGACGGCCGCAGGATGCGGCCCATCGCCACCCGGGCCATGACCACCCATGAAATCTACTTCTACGAACGAAAAGCCAAGGAATCCCTATGAGCGATCTCACCCCGATCCGTCGTTGGGAGGAGATTCCCTTTTTCCCAAATCCCAAGGAGGAGGCCGCCTACTGGGCAACCCATCAACTCGATCCCCAGTTGCTGGCCGCCTCCCTTTCGCGCGGGGAAGGACAGGAGTCCACCTCCATCACCCTGCGGATCGATCCACGCATGCTCAGCCGCCTGAAACGCCTCGCCGCCCGTCGCTACCTCAACTACCAGTCGATGATCAAACAGTGGCTGGCCGAGCGAATGGAAAAGGAGAATCCCGAACCCTAACGCGCTAGGGGGACCAGATCCTCAAACCCCCCGATCTCGAAAAGAAGCTCGTAGATCTCCGCCACCCCCTCCGAAAAATTCTCCGTCGCGGAATTCACCATCTGCCGCACGGCGGCAAATCCCTGCAACTCCCCCGCGGGATCTCGCAACGGAATGAAATCGATCCTCCAACGTCCCCCGCCCCTTTGGCTCTCCACCTCCGTCTGGCAACCCATTCCCGCAACCAAACACTCCATCACCTTGCCCATCTCCCGACGGGCCACCTTCGCCCCTTGCCAAAGAATGCTCACAGGGGCACCGATCATCGCCCGTGGCAATCCACCCTCCCAACGGATCTTCAACTCGCGATCCAGAATCGCAACGGCATGCCCCGAATTTTTCAAAGCCCCCAAAAGTAAATTTTGGATATTGGTCATGATCAGTCGGACAATTTCAGATTCGCTTGAATGTTTTTAATGTAAACAAAAATTTCACAAACGGTTCAAATCATATCCGATTGCCATTCAACTTTTTACGCTTGCTCGTCCCTGAAATTTAAATTTTACGATCGAATTCTTTTGTTATCTGAAACTTTCTTTAATCTTTTCGGATGTCCGTTTCCAAAACCTCGGCCGCGTCCGTGTGGCAACTCGCGCACGCCCGCCGCACAAAACTGATTGCCACCCTTGGCCCCAAACACAACGAATCCAACGCCCTATCCCAACTTATCGATGCAGGAGCTGAAATATTTCGCCTCAACATGTCCCACGCCAACCACGACTTTGTTCGTCAAGTTACCCCAAAACTTCGCTCCCTTGCATCCAATCGTGGCCAGGAAATCGCACTCCTCCTCGATACCCAAGGGCCTGCCATCCGCACCGGCACCATCGGCAAACCCCGCCAGCTCGCCGTCGGTGACGAACTGATCCTCTCGATCGATCCCCAAGCTTCCGCTCCCGCCATTCCCGTCAACTACCCGGATCTCGTTCGGGATCTTTCCCCGGGACAAAAACTGCTCGTCGATAACGGGGTCATCCACCTGCAGGTCCTCAAAAAGGATTCCACCTCCCTCCTCTGCCGTGTCCTGACCGCCGGCACCCTGGGCGACCGCCGCCACATCAATCTCCCCGGAATCCGCGTCAACCTCCCCGCCATCACGGAAAAGGATGCCGCCGACCTCCTCGTCGGTCTGGAGGCGGGGATCGACTGGGTCGCCCTCTCCTTTGTCCGCGACCCCGACGACGTCACTGCCCTTCGCGATTTTCTCGACCAGCACAACGGTCGGGATGTGAAAATCATCGCCAAGATCGAGGACCAGCTCGCCGTCAAAAACATCCTCGGGATCATCTCCGCCGCCGATGCCATCATGGTCGCCCGCGGGGACCTCGGCGTCGAATGCCCCTACGAGGAGCTGCCCATCATCCAGCGCCGGATTCTCAAACAGTGCATCACCGCCATGAAACCGGTCATCGTCGCCACCCACATGCTCGAAAGCATGATCTCCAACCCCCTTCCCACCCGCGCGGAAATCACCGACGTGGCCAATGCCGTCTTCGAGGGCGCCGATGCGATCATGCTTTCGGGCGAAACCGCAACCGGCCAATACCCCCGCGCCTGTCTCGAGGTTCTCGACCGTGTCGCCCGCCGGATCGAACGCTCCGGCTCCATCGGATACGAAAGGGATATCCATACCGAGGGCGAGGCGGACGGAATTGTTTCGTCCGGTGTTCACCTCGCCAATGAACTGGGTGCCCAAGGCATTCTTCTTTTCACCCGCACCGGCCGGATGGCACGCGTGGCCGCAGCCCTCCGCCCCCGCTTCTCCCCCATCTACGCCTTCACCCCCACCCCCACCCTTGCGCGACAGCTCTCGCTGCACTACGGAGTCCGCGCCCGCTGCCTCCCTTTCGATCGGCCGGAGCGGGAAACGGTCATTCAGGAAGTGATCGGTGACCTGCTCCTCAAAGGCTGGGTCCACCCCCACGCCCCGCTGGTCATCGTCAACACCACGGTCGTCGGCGATAAAACTTACCGAACCGTCCAGGCTCGCACCGCCCAGGTCTGATTCGATCGCGAGGCCCCTCCTTGTTCTCCCCTGTCCACATCCCGGTCGGAATGTTGCTGGCCTCCACGGTTTCCGGAGGCCCCGTGTCCGCTCTTTGCCTCGGGGTCGCAAGCCATCTCGCCCTCGACGCCATCCCCCACGGCGACGCTGGAATCGGACACTGGATCCACTCCTCCCCCAACCATGGGACCAAACTTCAACGCCTCCTTCCCGTGGTTTTTGTCGACCAGATCCTCGGCGCCGGGATCTTTTTCCTCCTCCTCTCATCCCCGCTCCTGGCCTCCACCGGGTTCTGGACTCTTCTTGCAGGGGCCTTCGGCTCCCTTCTGCCCGACTATCTCACGGGAATCCGTGATCTGCTTCCCAAACCGCCAAGGTGGCTGGAGACGATCCATCGCCTCCACGAAAAGTTTCACTACCGCGGAAAGAAGGATTTCACCATCCTCACCGGCCTGATCTTTCAGTCC